>VYFM01000528.1 GCA_009842375.1 Candidatus Poribacteria bacterium
ACGCTAAGTCTCAGGAATCCGGGGAATGCCAAAAAGGCATTCATACCGTTGATTTCTTGATTTAGCGTTTTTCCGTGAAATCCGCGTAATCTGTGATTCTGACAACACACATGCCAAAAATTTTACACATCCTTTGACTTTTAGTGTGAAATATTGTCCACTTAATTTAAGTTGCACAGACACTTGTGTCGCTTTTGCAACTACTACGTCAGGGCATGGCGAAAGTTACGCCTGTGAAGTCTAACTAAGCTCACAATCTGTGGCACGAGAGACAGAAGCAGGAAAAGCCATTTGGCAGCAACAATTGCTGCCAATATAAGAGCGAAGAATCCCCACGCTTTAGCGGGGGAGTATGTCAATTATAGGAGTTTAGAAAGTGTATGATGAATTAAAAGTTCCACCTCGTATCCTTCTCGGTCCAGGTCCAAGTATAGCAAACCCGCGTGTTCTTAAAGCAATGACAACTCCCATGCTTGGTTATTTAGATGCGGATTTTGTTGATATTATGGATGACACCGTTGCTTTGCTGCGCCAAGTCTTCGGCACACAAAATTCGCTGACTTTTCCTGTGTCCGGCACTGGTACTTCAGGTATGGAAACTGCTTTGATTAATGTTATTGAACCCGGAGATCATGTCATCGTTGGTATAAACGGTTATTTCGGAGGGAGAATAGCAGAAATTGCTGAACGGTGTGGCGCGAAGGTTACCCCTGTGAACAGGGATTGGGGTGATATTATTGAACCAGATCAGATCGCAGAGGCATGTAACAAGGTTACCCCGAAACTCGTAGCAATAGTTCACGGTGAAACGTCTACCGGTATTTTGCAACCATTGGAAGATATTATAGAGATTGCCCATCAAAATGATGCATTGTTTCTTGCGGATTGTGTTACATCACTTGGTGGACAACCGGTTTCTTTGGATGCACGCGGCATTGACATCGCATATAGTTGTACGCAGAAATGTCTTGCTGGTCCACCAGGACTATCCCCAATTAGTTTCAGTGATCGAGCTGTGGAAGTGATTCGGAATCGTAAAACGAAGATACAAAGTTTTTATATGGATGTAACCCTTCTTGAAGAATATTGGATGGGTGATACACGGAAATATCACCACACCTTATCTATGACTCTCGTTTATGCATTACGGGAAGCACTACGGATTGTAGTAGAAGAAGGGGAATCGGCACGTTATGAACGTCATGAACATAATGCTCGTGCTTTGATCGCTGGTGCAGAAGCGATCGGTCTTGAACCAGCGGCAGCAGAGAACCATCGCCTACCGATGTTGACTACGTTACGTATTCCTGATGGTGTTGACGATGCTACCGTTCGTAAACGTCTTATTCAAGACTATAATATTGAAATTGGTGGTGGATTGGGTATATTTGCTGGTAAAACGTGGCGAATTGGATTGATGGGTGATGCTGCTAATGAGCAAAACGTTCTGCTTGTATTAAACGCAATTGAGAAACTTCTTGGTGAATTCGGACATAGTGTTGAACCAGGGGCATCTGTAAGTGCCGCTGCTGCGGTTTATCAGAACAGTTAACGTGACAATCTGTGATTAAACAAACAGGTACGGTGTTGTGTCCTACGACAATCTACGGGTAATTAAGAGCATGTTTGACTGAAGTTTCAATAGCCGTCATGTGGACTTTGATACGAATTTCCGGGTCCAAGATTGTTGGTGTTTCAAGTATCAGACACCGTGTCTGTATCTGCTCAGCCAAATACCTTCCGCGCGTCCATCCTTTGGTCGTAACTGTATCAAGAAGAGTTATTACACCATTTTCGTTGCGGTGATTTTCAATCATGGGTTCTCGATTAATGTGACAAATATCTTCTATGTGTTTCACTACTGCATTGCCAATAGGGGTACTTGTTGATGACCGACGTTCCCATAGGTAGAATCCAATGCTATCTGTATCCTCGTGTAAATCCAATGCAAGTGCAATTTTAGTCTTAGGATGGGTCTGTGTCCGCAAGAGCAATTCTGTAATGAATTCTGTCTCTATACATCGGTTTGGTGTTCCGAACATCCGATTTAGGTCATTTCCCAGTGCGTTTTCCCGTGTGTCTTGTTCATATCCGTAAGGGTTGTCGCAAGGTGAAATAAGCCAGTTGAATTCCTTTAATGGTAATCTGAAAGAGTTCTGGTATGTTGTGTCTGCAAGGTGTTCAATAAGACGGACTGCACATTCAACCCCTGCAGGTTCATTGCCATGAATACCTGCTGACACATAAATTGTAGGAGCATCCGCGTTCTTCGCAGCATAATGCAGACTGTATAACGGATGAGAAGGAGATGATGACGTTTGGTGCCAGATAGAGAGACCTTCAGACTTACCAAGCGCAATAAGAATGCGGTCTATGACATCAGAATAGTTTCGGACTTTCACCCGAATTACTCCCATTCAATTGTGCTCGGTGGTTTTGAACTAATATCATAGACAACGCGGTTGATACCTTGTACCTCATTGATAATTCGCGTGGATATTCTTGCCAATACATCGTCGGGGATTCTTGCCCAATCGGCTGTCATGGCATCACTACTGGTGACTGCTCGGAGTGCAATTGCATTTTCATAAGTCCGTTCATCACCCATCACACCAACGCTTTTAACAGGCAATAGAACCGCCAATGCTTGCCAGATATCATCGTAAAGTCCAGCCTCCTTAATTTCATTGATAAAAATTGTATCTGCTAAGCGGAGGACTTTTAATCGTTCAGGTGTTACCTCACCAAGGATTCTAACAGCGAGTCCCGGTCCAGGAAACGGATGTCTTCCAAGAATGTGAGAAGGAACGTTTAGTTCTGCCCCTACTGCACGCACTTCGTCTTTGAATAGTTCTCGGAATGGTTCAATTAATTCAAATGGCATGTCGGGTGGGAGACCACCAACATTATGATGGGTTTTAATAGTAGCGGAGGGTCCTTTGGTAGAGACGCTTTCTATCACATCTGGGTAGAGTGTGCCTTGTGCCAGAAAACGGCAAGGACCAAGTTGCTTAACTTTTGCTCTGAATGTTTCAATAAATTGTGCCCCTATTATCTTCCGTTTCTGTTCTGGGTTGACAACACCTTCTAAAGCATTGAGAAAGGAGTCTGTTGCATCTACAAATTCTAAGTTTAGACCTAATATCTTACTGGTTGCTAATACCTGTTCCACCTCATTATGTCGCAAGAGTCCATTATCAACAAAAACAGATACTAAAGCCTCACCTATTGCTTCATGGAGGAGTGTTGCTAACACCATGGAATCTACACCTCCACTGACCGCACACAACACCTTTTCATCCTTCACTGTTGCGCGGATGTGTGTGATGGCTTCCGCAATAAAAGTGTCCATTGTCCAATTTGCTTCACAACCGCAGATTTTTTTGACGAAGTTATAGAGGATTTTGTCCGAGTCGCGTGTATGTTCTACCTCGGGATGAAATTGTAGACCGTATACCGTTTGGTCTGAGTTGACCATAGCAGCGATTGGGGAATTAGACGTTTGAGCAATTGTGTGGAACCCGTCGGGTAGTTTGTCAATCCTATCTCCGTGGCTCATCCATGCTGTCACTTCCGATGAAAGTCCTGCAAATAAGGGTTCGGTAGTAGAACTGACTTGGAGTTGGGCATTACCATATTCCCGCTCTGAGGCAGGATGAACTCTCCCACCCTCTAATAGGTAAGCAATAAGTTGCATACCGTAGCAGATACCTAAGACTGGAATACCGAGTCTAAAGAATGCTGCATCTATTTTCGGGGAATCATCCTCGTAAACGCTCGCGGGTCCACCTGAAAGGATAATTCCTTTTGGTGCCATCTTCTCAATGTCGGCAATTGAAATTGTATAAGGTTGGATCTCACAGTAAACTTGCTGCTCCCGAATGCGTCGAGCAATTAACTGTGTATATTGCGAGCCAAAGTCTAAAACGACAATAGCATCTCGCTTCATGTCTTTTCTCCATTTTTGATACTGGATTTTTAAGCAGAAGTGGAATATGAAAGTTAGTATTAAAACGGTAAAACTAATTGTAGCGCAAACTTAGGTTAATATGAATTTCAACAAAGTGTTCAATATCATCGTCGTGGTTCGCAATCAATAATCTCCCCTGTCTCAGGTTCAAAAATAACACCGTAACTCCCCTGTGGCGCAAATTCAACATCGTCCCACATAGCTAAATTGGTATTTGCATCTTCTAAATAATAGCAACCTTTATGAGGATGTCCATCAGTGTCAATCGTACGCACATGATAACAGTGGTTATGGAATTGAATCGTGTTACCGTAGATAATGATATATCTATCACCGAACAGATTATGTGCAATCTGATTGACGATATAAGGATCAATTATTTTCTGCAATACTTGTGATTACCTACGCGATTATGGTTGCGGTCCGTTATCTTTATTGTGTTTTACTGATAATAATATCAATTCTACGATTTTTTTCTTGTGAATTCTGATCAATCGGTTGTTCTTCTCCTAAACCGACAGCCGTCAACCGTTTTGCTATAACTTTTCCTCTATCTATGAGGAACGTTTTTACAGCGTTTGCTCGTTTTTCACTTAGTGCGCGATTAGATGCAGCAGGTCCAAGTGAATCACTATGCCCTTCAATTCTTGCTACATAGTCTATAAAACCTTCCTGTTGCAATATAGCAGCGAGTTTGAGAAAAGTTGGAAAATATTCATCCTTTAGACGTGTGCTGGTGGTTGCAAATAGGTTGCCGCTAATTCTAATGATCACACCTTCCTCAAGTTCTATGACGACCGCTTTTGGAATTTGCTGTGTTGCTTCAACGAGAGAAGTTTGTGCTGTATTCTGCTGATTTGTTTTATCAATAGCGCGTTTAAGGTAATCATTTCCTTGCTGTGCAGAATCAATTGTTGCCGAGTATTCTTTTTTTGCGAGTGCTGCTTCGGCAGTAGCGAGTGCTGATGTTGCAAGTTCAAATAATTGCGGGGCGAACTGTGGTACTTTTGTCTCTTTTTGTTCAGTAATTGCTTCTTTTAGTGAAGTCACAGCACCTTCTGCATTTTTGATTTTAGCTGTGAGTTCCTGTTGTGCACGTCTCCGATATTCAGCGGTTTCTGAAGTTGCTATGACTTTATCAATGATCGGTTCTACAGCTTCTGCTGCTTGACGCGCTTCTCCATACCGTACTTCTTTCATCGCCTCTTTCGCTTTGTCCAATTGGTTTTGTGATTGCTGAAATTGTTTTGGATCGTGTGTTGCTGCATTCAGAGATTCAGCGCGTTCAATTTTAAGCTGTGCGCGTTCAATAGCAATAAGTGCAGTGGTTTCAGCTGCTGCACGTAGATTCTGAAACTGGACTGCCTGTTCATAGAGTTTGCTTGCTTGTGCTTGCGCGTCAGTTGCGACTTTTTCAGCTTCATCAAATTCTTTTCGCTCAAGTTGGGACGTTGCTTGTTTTATCGTCGATTGTACACGTTCGTACTCAGCAATATCCACAATTTCAGGGTATGTCTGTTTAGCGATGGTGATGTATATTTCTGCTTTTGCGATCCATAAATAAATTTTGGCATGACGAATAGCATCATTTGCGTTGGCGAGATCAGAAGTAAGTGAACCTGCACGTTGTCTTTCTGCCTGAATCTCTTTCAACGCTTGTGCATTTTCCATCGCTTTCATCTCATTGCGTATTTTCACCATCTCAATTTCATAATCTTTTTGTGTTATTAACTCTTGGTATATCTGTTCGCGAATTGAGATGAGTTGTGATCGTGATTGTTGCTGTTTTGCCCTGTATAAAGCGATTTGTGCAACAAGTTCTGCTTGGTATGCGAATTCCATGCTTTGTGCTAATTTTTCTTGCTCTTTCGCTTGTCTAGCAAATTTCAGTAGTTTGACTGCGCGGCTGTATTCGTCAGCGGCTAATTTCTCAGCATCTGATTCGGCTGCGATAGAAATTGCCTTTTGACCGTTCTGAAGTTGTGTCTCCAAGATAACCTCATCAATCTGTAGAGGTGCACAACCGCTACTAATCAGAAAAGTTAAAAGAAGTAAGCATACATAAAATCGCATGGGGATGAACCTTTATTGTTTCTTTGTATCACGTTCTTTTTTAAGAGATTCAAGTTGATTGAAAACGTCAACTGTAGTCTGTTGCCCAAGTTCTAATTCAGCCTGTGCTTCCAGAACTCGTGCTTCCTCCTCGGCTGCTATCGATTTCTCTGTAGCGATTCGCGCGTAGAGATACGCCCGTAACCCCAATCGATATGCGAGTTCTACATTACCAGACTGCATAGAAGAATCTGCACTTTTAAGCATCTCCTCCGCAGAATTCATTTCACTGACAGCCACATCGCGTGCCCCCACGTTTTCTGCAGAAGAAATGCTTATCTGGGCATTTTCAATAGTTTCAATTGCTAATTGATGAACTTCAGGGTTTCCGCATCCCAATACTGCAATTAGCAACAAGAACGAGATTGTCCACTTCATTAGTTTTTTCTCGTAGTTAATCTCTTTTCCCAAAGCGTATTTAATTAAATTGAATGTGCAATAAGCAAAAAAGCCCCACACAGAGGTGAGGCTTCCTGAAATACATTTTAGAACGCAGGACGTTCTGTGTATACACTCACCTTACGGCGGTATTTGTCTTTTCGCTCAAACCAGACATAACCGTCAATCTTTGAGAAGAGCGTATAGTCTCTGCCAACTCCGACGTTATTGCCGGCGTGTAAATGTGTTCCTCTTTGTCGGACGAGAATGCTTCCGGCAGAAACATAGTTCCCAGAAAATCTCTTGACACCAAGCCGTTTTCCGATACTGTCTCGACCATTCCGTGTACTTCCGCCACCTTTCTTATGTGCCATCAGATTCAACCTCCTCTGCGTCATTAGTGGTATTTTCCTCACCACCAATTGCGGTAATTTTAATACGGGTATATGATTGACGGTGTCCTGATTTTCGCTTGTAGCCTTTCCTGCGTTTAGACTTAAAAACTATGATCTTTTTTGCACGTCCTTGTTCAACGACTTCACCTGTAACAGAAATATTGTCAAGGTAAGGTGTTCCAGTTTGCAACTGACCATCTTCACCGGCAATCGCTAAAACGGAGGGAAATGTTACTGTTTCACCAACAGCATTGTCTAACTTTTCTACATCTATGAGGTTTCCTACCTCAACACGATGCTGTCTCCCACCGCTTGCAAATACTGCGTACATTTTATTTTTACTCCTTTTAGGTGAAGAAATTCCGAAGGATATGTAGAATATTCTTTTTCTAATTTACCCTCACTTTGATATAACGGTGAATGTTTGTCATGAGGGTATTGGGCGCACCTACCCGCCCCTGATTAGTAATTTGGACAATTACATGATGCCACATTTTAGTTCAAAAGTCAAGTCTTTTTGACTTGTTATATAACTCTAATTTAGGCTATGGACGAATTGTTTTTATGTGGCAGATTAGTCTAAATATAATTCCTCACCGTTTGCAGCAAAAATACGGTAGTCTTCAAGATGCAGATCCGCGTCTGGTTCAAGCGTTAAGTCCAACTTCAACGATCTTTTGAGTTCGCGAAATTCGGAATACATCTGTGCGTTGAGATGGGAAACGATATGATCATTTGCGACAATACGAAGTTTGGGTTGACGTGTATGACGATGTGCCCTTTTTATTGTTCGGAATAAACCGATTACAACAGTTTCAATTGACAAAATTGTGCCGTGACCTTCACAGTAGGGACACTGTTCAGTTAACAGAGTAGACAAACTTGCACGCGTGCGTTGACGGGTCATTTCCACTAACCCTAAGTCTGAAAAATGAAGGATATTTGTTCGTGCTTTATCCTTCCGTAATGCCTCTTGAAGCATTTTGAAAACTTGTTTGCGATGTGAGGGTTCGTCCATATCAATGAAATCAACAACGATAATACCCCCTAAATCTCTCAATTGGATTTGTCGGACAACTTCATCAACAGCCTCAAGATTTGCACTTAAGATTGTGTTGTCTGGATCAGATTGCCCAACGAATTTTCCTGTGTTGACATCAATTGAGACCATCGCTTCAGTCTGCTGGATAATGATGTGTCCACCACACTTAAGCCAGATTTTCTCGCTGAGTGCCTTTTGCAACTCTTCATCTACACCATAAGCTGCAAAAAGTGTTTTGTCTTTGTCGTAAAAGGAAATTCTATCTTTTAGATTCGGCATTTCAGATTTAACATAATCAATCGTCTCATTATAGCTCGAATGTGAATCAATCAGAAGGTGTTTTACATCTTTGGTAAACATATCCCGGACGATCCGATTCGTGAAACTAACATCTCTGCTCACTAAACTTGGTGCTGTTTTCTGTTTTGCACGCTGACATGTTTGTTTCCATTGATTGATTAGTGAACGAATTTCAGCGGAAAACTCTTCTTCGCTCAGTCCTTCTGCGGCAGTTCGGATTATAAAACCTCCTTCAACATCTTCTTTTAGGGTTTGTGCCAAGTCACGTAAACGGTCTCGTTCCTTTTCAGATTCTATTCGTCTTGAAACCCCAATGGTGGACGAATTTGGTAGATACACGACATAACGTCCCGGAAGTGTTATATTGCTGGTGACACGCGCCCCTTTACTACCAATCGGTTCTTTTCCAACTTGCACAAGAAGTTCTTGATTCTTTGAAATTAGGTCGGTAATGAGAAACGGAAATCCTCTACCCCCACGCGACTTGTTAGGCGGTGTTGCCTGCATATCTAAAGTCTGTAATCCATCATCTGATTTTCCGTTTTCAGAGTTATTGTTGTATTTTAGGTCTGATATATGTAGAAAAGCGTGCCGTTCCAAACCGATATCAACAAAAGCTACTTGCATACCCGGTAATACGTTTTCAACTCTCCCTTTATATATGTTGCCTAAAACTGGTTTTGTCGATTTCCGTTCAATGTGAATTTCATTCAGGACTCCTTTTTCAAGAACTGCACAACGCGTTTCATACTCATCGTCAGATATAAGTATCTCCTTTTCCATTATTAACGTTTCCTCCTATCATGCCTTTTTCTATAAAGACATCTCGGTTAATGAATTCGGTCATATCAAAAAGCGGCAGTTCATTTAAAGAATAATACATAGAATTCAATTTATGTGAGAATATGTAACGATGTTGAATTGAATCCTCAATGATAAACGTAACTAAATGCAATAAAGTGTAAAGTTATTTACCTTGGTCTTTATACTACTAATAAGATCAGTTCAAGTAGAAACAAATGTATTTGGATGACTATCCGTTCCTCGGTGTTAGGGTAACTATAGGCGTTATTAGTTCTCCCATTGAAATGCCGCCATGTTGAAACCCTCCCTGAAACTGCCGCTTGTATTTGTAAAAGTCGTTTGGGTAGACGAAGTAATAATCGTCTTTAGCGAGAATATAATCTTTGCTTGAGCTTTCAGCAGGTAGTTTGTATTCCTTTGGCTTTGGAATGTACACAGCTTGGTTCTCATCGCAATTCAGGTTATTCCCAATTTTAAATCGAAGGCTTGTGCTGGTGTCGCGATTGCCATAAGCGCGTGTTGCTCGGTTACAGAATTCTGAACCGTGGTCTGTAGTAAGTACGACGTGTGCACCTTGGTCAGCAATTAGTCGTAGGATATCAAACAGTGCAGAATGTGCAAACCAAGAACGAGCTAATGCTCTAAAAGCGGGTTCATCTGGTGCTAACTGTTGTAAAACTTCCGATTGCGATCGTTGGTGTGTTAGGATGTCAATGAAGTTGACAACTAATGCCGATAAACCGACCCGCGTGGCTGCAGCGACGCGTTTTTTATATTCACTTCCTCCGCGTAGATCAAATATCTTGAAATATTGGACTCCAGGCTTTATCCTGATCCCATTTCTTTTTAAGTATTCTTCAAGTAACTGTCGTTCAAACTGGTTTGTGCTTGTTCCGTCATCCGATTTCTCCTGCCAATACTGTGGATAGTCTTTTGCTATTTCTGCGGGAAACAATCCACTAAACAGAGCATTTCGAGAATACATCGTGGCACTTGGCAAAATAGAGAAACTATAATTGCGATCAATAGAGAAATAAGGATGTAACAGTGGTTCTATCGCCATCCAATGGTCAAGTCTGAAACAATCAACGACGATAAAGTAGATAGGAACATTGTTTTGGAGTAATGGCAGCACATATTGGTCTAACACGTCGACCGACAACGTAGGTCTGTCTTGATCCCCGTTCACCCAATCACGATAATTTGTTTCAACAAAGTCGGAGAATTCAGTATTACACTCTTTTTTTTGTTCTATGTGCGTTTCCTCTAATCCTTGTTTAACTAATTGATCAGATAGTAGGTCCCATTCCAGCAATTTGACGTAAATATCAATCCAATCCTGCCAACTGGGTTGTGATGCCTTGAGTGTGCTAATCGTGTTAAAGTCATAAGTGTACCGCCCTGGTATATGGGTTTCCACAATATTTTTTTGTTCAAGTACTCGTTTAAGTGTAAATGCGATTTGTGCGACCCCAATCGGTTTTACTAAAAAATCTGTTACCTGTTTTCCGAGAGCCACATCAACAAATTTGTCATCACTTGACTGTGTCACGAGAATTACGGGTACCTGTGCATCAATTGTTCTGATTATATCTAAGGTTTCCATGCCATCTTTACCCGGCATAACCTGGTCCAGTAGGATAGCATCATATTGGTTATTGTTTTGTTTGAGCAGTTCAATTCCATCTTCACCATTTGTCGCTGCGGTAATATCATATCCGCGTGTTTCAAGGGAACGTCTGTGGGGCAGCAATGCTTCTACTTCATCATCAATCCATAGAATTTTATGTAAATTTTGTGGCATATCTGTTTCCTCAAAATCAATTAAGAAAGATTACACGGCAAACGGATTTCAAATGTTGTTCCATCCGGACTACTATTAATCAATCGTATGCTCCCGTGATGATATTCCCTAATAATTCTCTGAACTATTGTCAAGCCAAGACCCCATCCATGCATTTTCGTTGTCATTCCCGGTTCAAAAATTCTACGTTGATTTTCCTTAGGGATACCGCTCCCGTTATCGGAATAACGGATGATAACCTGTTTCTGGCGTTCATCATAAAGCGGTTCAATTTCTATGTGTCCCTCCGCTTTTTGCATTGCATCAATCGAATTGCGGATCAGGTTTTCAAAAACCCACTGTAACAGGAGCGAATTCGCAGAAATCTCGGGGACATCATGTGATGTCACGCTTATATCAATGTTCCGACTAATTTGTGGTAGCCGTTTTTCAAAATATGCAAGTACCTCTTCAAGTACCTCATTGAGGTTAACGTTGGTTTTGGTTGGTTCAGTGCCAATCATTCCAAACCGAGTAGTCGTTCTCTGTAGACGTTCAAGATCACTTTGCATGTTTGTAGAGAGTTCAGCAACGACCTCATCTTTGGTTTCTTGACTTCGTTCATCCAACATCTCTGACCATGCAAGCAATGCAGATATAGGTGTACCGAGTTGATGTGCAGTTTCTTTTGCTAAGCCACCCCAAATTGCTGCGTGTTCATAAGATTTAATACGTTGATAGACAAGTAATGCCCCAAACGCGAAGAGAGGAACAACGACGATTAATACAATTGGGGTTACTAATAAACCGTAAAACGATTTTATTTCGTAATAGAAATAACCCTCCTGCCATTCGGGGTGCGTTTGAATCCTTGCAAAAACTGGTGTCTTTTGAACGAAGGTTTTTGCGCGTTCTTTTTCTTCTGGCGTTGCATTCTCGGCAGTAATGACATCCTTCCACATCTGCCATTTCTGTGGTGTTTTATCGGTATCAGTTATTGCGAAGGGAAGGTGTGCCATCTCACTGGGGTCAGCATCTCCGTAGTAAAAATAACCTGTAATCAATCTATCTTCTTTGAGGAACGGTATTTTTCGCGGTTGATTCTTGTTTTTCATCCGTTCCAAGGTTTTAGTTAACAGTTTTTTCTCATCAATTGTTAACGAAACATCCTCACTATCGTTGACTTTCTTATCCAGTTCTGTGTCAATCCCCTGTGAAATTAACTCTTTTCCATCAGCATCCGTAATAATAAAGGAAAACCTTCGTGATCTGTTCTCAGCATAAAGTTCTTGCCTCATGACTTTAAGCAGGCGTGCTTGCAATGCGCGGTCTTCAATACTTGGTAATTCGACGGCAAGATTTACGAAGATTTCTATTTGCGCTTCAATGTCTTTATTCAGCTGATCAATTTGGCGCGTATAATATGTAAACACAAGACCCAGTATACAAAAACCAATACCGAAATATATGAACATTAAACGACCAGTTGGATAGGTGGAAGTAATACTACGTTTCCATCTTAACATAACGTCCCCGGACAAATGTATTCCACTTCAACATATCGGTATATTAATATTATATCTTAAATGAAGTGATATTTCAAGTAAGTTCTGCAGGGTGGTGTGTAAAATTATTGTTGCATGAACTTTATACATCCTTTTGTCAGACTTATAAAAAGCGATTACTTGTCCGAAATAGTTAGGACAAGTAATCGCTTAGTCTGTGTTCTTAGGATATTATGAGAAATCTATAGGTGTTCTGTAAACCCTAATCACATTTCTTGATTGTCAATCGGTAATGTTTTCCGATCTTCTTAGTATCAAGAATTTCATGTCCATCATTGGTAAGGCTTTTAGGGACGTTTTCAATCGGTTCACCATCGTCAATGGTAATCTCTAAGAGTTGACCAACATCCATTGTTTCTAACCGAACTTTTGCTTGGACATAGTTGAATGGGCATGCGACACCTTTCAGGTCAAGGCTATCCGTGATTTCCTCTACAGGTTTTTTCTCTTTGACAACCTTTGGTTTCGGTGCAGGACGCGATCTACGTGTCTTACGTTTACTCGCTTCCTCTTCCTCCTGCTTAATGCGCATACGTCCGTAAAGGTGATGCGATTCTTCAACAAAGAGTGTAGCTTCTTCCACACGGCGGTGTGCCAATTCTTGGTCGAAAGTAGAAGTATCTTCTTCTGTAGCTTTAAACAGATGTGCTCCATATCCAGTGAAGAAGTTTCCCGTATCAAAGAAGTGCTTTTTGAATTCCTGGACAGTTGTTTCATTGTCAATGTATTGCAAGCCAACTGTCGTTAGGAGTCCATCTGCAGCTCTTATCATTGCATTAAAAGCCATCTCTGCGGAATCCTGATATTCGCCCTTCTCCAAGTTCAAACCGGATTCATAGATGAGTCGATCTGCTTCTTCCAACTTCATGGAGACAAGTGCTATCACCTCTCCAGCACATTCACCAACACCCGTTTTGAGTTGGTAATCTTTTGTGTCACCTGTGTCAACGTAGAATTCTGGTGCTTCCTCGTAAGAGGGGATTTTATCGTACTTGGACAACATGACCTTGATTTCTGCTTTACCGAGACGGGCGACGTAATCGGTAAATGTTTCCTCACCTTGCTTTTCAACATTGTATTTGCCAGTTAATTCCTCAATGAATGCAGGAATATATTTACCATGAATTTTCCCGGTGGCAAGTCCGTAAGAACTTGCGTTTTCAATCATGTGTCCACCGAGTAGGACTTGATAAAATGGAGCGTTACGTCCATCTACTCGTTTGGTACCGCCGAAGAAGCCGATATTCGCGATGTGGTGCTGCCCACATGAGTTTGGACAACCGCTAATCTTGATTCGAAAGTCATCAATCTCATTCTGCACACCGTTTTCAATAAAATGGTTTCGTAGGTGTGCTGCCAAACCGCGAGAAGAAGATACTCCCAGTTTGCATGAGTCAGTTCCTGGGCAAGCAACAATATCTACTAAGGATTCTGCACCTGGGTCACCTAAACCGATAGCCTTCAGTTCTTTGTATAATGCGGGTAAATCGGTCATTGTTACCCAACGAAGTACAATATTTTGTTCGACTGTGGCACGTATAGTGTCTTTGACATATTTCCGAGAAATGTCTGCCAGGGCACGGGTTTGGTCAGCAGTAATATCACCGAGTGGGAGCGTAATCGTCACAAAAGCGTAACCGGGTTGCTTCTGTAAGCGAATATTGGATTGATACCACTCATCAAATCCTTCAGGTGTTGAAGCACCGTTAAGCTGGGTAGGTGCTTTGAGTGGACTTTCATCGTATGCATTCAGATTATCAAGATAATCTGTCCATGCTGGGTCGTGTCGGAGTGTTTCTCTATCTTCATATACCAACCTACGGAATTCCTCGATTCCGTATTTGGCAATTACAAACTTCAAGCGCGCTTTGTTTCGATTCCGACGTTCACCTAACCGGGTAAAGACTCTGCAAATTGACTGTGAAATCGGTAGGAGTTCTTCTGCTGATAGAAATTCGTCTAAAACCTTTGCCTGATGTGGGACTGCACCGAGTCCTCCACCGACATAAAGTTTGAAGCCTTTTTTGAGTTCACCGTCGACCTCTTTGACAGCAGCGACTGCACCGATATCATGCATGTTTGCTAATCCGCATGCGTGTTCTTCGCATCCAGAAAAGGCGATTTTAAATTTCCGTCCAAAATCCTGCGCGTCCGGGTGTCCTAAGAGGAAGGCAGACAGTGCCTTTGAATAAGGTGTTACATCAAACGTCTCATCTTGACACACACCGCTAATGGGACACGCGGTGACATTCCGAACAACATTACCACATGCTTCTTTTGTTGTAATATCAACACTTGCGAGACGGCGCATTAACTCAGGTGTATTGTTGATGTCTACATAATGGTACTGTACATCTTGTCGTGTAGTGATGTGGATGATATTGTCCGAAAATTCTTCAGCCACATCTGCTAACATTTCAAGTTGCACTGCTGTAAGTCCACCGAAGGGTATTTTGACACGAATCATCTGCGATCTATCATCACGCTGCCCGTAAACACCATGGCGGAGTCTAAATTCGGTAAATGTTGCCTCTTCAACTTGACCAGCTTGAGACCGACCGAGTTGTATCTCATAAATTTCGATTTCGCGGGCAACATCAACTGGAATAGCCGATGCATCATAAGCTCCCGCGTATTCAATAGCCATTCTATACTCCTTGATACCTCATATATGTGGGTAGATTAATTGATCTCCGATTACTCTCTATTTATGCACAGTTTACAAGCCAATAATGCTGCTAAGTATCACGTGGTAAGCAATATCTTATTAAGT
>VYFM01000442.1:0-7561 GCA_009842375.1 Candidatus Poribacteria bacterium
ATCGTGTTCAGTGTGTACGCTGCAAAAGAGGATTGCACAAACCTTGATGGTGATGGCGCGAAACCTATTAAAGAAGTGGGAAAAGATGACCCTGGCACACAAAATGATTACGATGAAGTTGTTGAAGAAGATGACCGTAAAGGTGTTGTCTACCTCGCTTTGATTGGTGGTAGCCAACCGAAAGCAAATGCATGCGGACTTACACCGAGTAATGATGCCGGTCAATGGACAGGTTGGGGTGGACCTCTGAATTTTGACAATGCTACAATCGGAGAAGGAGCCGACAGTCGAAACCATATTGTTATTGGCGGCACTTACTTTGAACGTGGTATAGGGGCACATGCAATTGGCACATTTGAGTATGATTTAACTGGAGATAAATACCTCAAATTTGAGGCGTATGTCGGTATGTCGGATGAAAAAGACCCGGGTGATTGTGGTCATGGCGGAAGTAGTGATTTCACTTTTTCTGTTGACGGAAAACAGGCTTTCAAATCCGAAACACTTAAAGGTACCGATGGTGGTGAAAATGTTGAAGCTGTCAAAGTTGAATTTGACATCCCTTCAAACGCCAAAAAACTTACAATCGTGATGGGTGATGGAGGCGATGGAATTGGCTGTGACCATTCAGCGATTGGAGATGCTAAACTTCTTACCGCTCAAGCACTTGCGGTTGAACCTGCTAACAAACTTCCAACAATTTGGGGACATTTGAAAGCCCGTTACTAAAAATTGTGAAAATGCGGATGGTATTGATCATACTATCTGCATTTAGGTAGTTGAGGAGTCGAACAAACATGTGACTCCTCATTCAAAACTAATGACACTTAACTGAACGTATTAGGCTGTGTTATTGAATTAATGGAGTAAATAAACGTTGAAAAATAATATAGTATTTGTATTAAGTATATTGCTTGTAGTAGGTTTTGTTGTTGGGATTCATGCAGATAAGAGTGATTGCACAAATTTAGATGGAGATGGTGCCAAGCCTATTCAAGAAGTAGGCTCAGAAGAAGTCGGTACCCAAAACGACTATGATATGGTCGTTGAAGAAGATACGCGTGATGGTGTCGTCTATCTCGCGTTAATTGGTGGAAGTCAACCGACACCAAACGGATGTGGTCTTATTCCGAAAAATCCTGCTGGTGAGTGGACAGGATGGGGTGGTCCTCTCAATTTTGACAATGTTACAATTGGGGAAGGCACAACAACTCGAAACCATATTGTTATCGGTGGCACCTATTTTGAGCGCGGTATTGGTGCACATTCCGTTGGCACTTTTGTATACGATTTAACCGGGGGTGATTATGTCAGATTTGAAGGGTATGCTGGCATGTCTGATGAAAAAGATCCGGGTGATTGTGGACATGGCGGTAGTAGCCACTTCGTCTTTTCAATTGATGGTACAGAAGTTGAGGTAACCGGAACTTTGACAGGCACCGCAGATGGCGAAAATGTTGATCCGTTGAAAGTTGAATTTGACATCCCTGAAAACGCCACAGAACTTACAATCGTTATGGGGGATGGTGGTGATGGATTAGGATGCGACCACTCAGCATTAGGTGATGCTAAACTCATCACTTCTCAAGCAACCTCCGTGGAACCTGCTAACAAACTTTCAACAACTTGGGGAAGCTTGAAAGCACGGTATTAGGATAATCGCAGATCTTCATATCTGTCTCTTTCTAACTCTATAGATAAATCGTGTCAAACCTGCTTCAGTCAAAACGCAACGTGTATTGGCTGAAGCAGGTTTTTTATTACACTTGTTCAATCCACCGATTCTAAAAGATCCTTTGGGGTGTGTAAAGTTTTTGGCATGTGTGTTGTCTGAATCGCGGATTACGCGGAGAGCACGGAGGAACGCGGATTTCTGAGTCTTCACCTTCCAATCCCATTTCAAAAGATTAACATCAATCCATTGAAAGCGAGGGCAGGACATTGAAAACATATCTGCATTATCCATGAAATCTATGATTCAGACAGAAAAAACTGGTAAACTTCTCGGATTATAGTGGAACTATAATTATTTGCACACAATTGTAGCGTAACCTGTTAGGTTGCGTATACTCTGCACAAACTGGAAAGTTTGTGCTACGGCACAGTCCAATAGGTCGGTTTAAGTCCTACAGACCAAAAGTGTGCATATATTTTCGGATTTCACTATAAACACTTTAGACCAAATTTTTGCCAAAAACTTTACACACCCGATCCTTTGAAAACGATTGAAATCCAATACATGTTATGTTAAAATAACTGAAAGACACCATACTATTTTAAGGAGTTCTCAAATGCCCCAACCTGTCCACAATCTATTTAATACGCGCCAATCCCTTGAAAGCGAAGGGGTTGAGTACAGTTACTATTCGCTTCCCGCATTAGGTGAAGTCGGTGAGGGTTCTATTAGGACCTTGCCTGTTAGTATTCGCATTCTACTTGAATCATTATTACGAAATTACGATGGACATCAAATTACCGAACAAGATGTTGTCAACTTAGCAAATTGGGATGCACACTCTCCCAAAGCTGCGGAAATTCCATTCAAACCCGCACGTGTCGTAGCGCAGGACTTCACTGGTGTTCCACTTGTTGTTGATATTGCTGCGATGCGAACTGCCGTTGCGGAACTCGGTGGTGATGCTCAAATGATTGAACCGCTTGTGCCTGTTGACTTGGTAATTGACCATTCCATTCAAGTTGATGCTTACGGTACGGAGAACGCTTTTCAGTTTAACACCCGCAGAGAGTTTGAACGTAACAAGGAACGTTATGAATTTTTGAAGTGGGGACAACAGGCGTTTGATAAGTTCAATATCATTCCACCATCTATCGGAATTGTGCACCAAGTGAATTTGGAATATCTTGCTCAAGTCGTGATGACAGAAGAAGGGATTGCATATCCTGATACTGTTGTCGGAACAGATTCGCATACGACCATGATTAATGGACTCGGTATTGTCGGTTGGGGTGTTGGTGGCATTGAAGCGGAAGCTGCGATGTTGGGGCAACCAGTGTATATCTTAACTCCAGAAGTCCTTGGCGTTTATATGAAAGGCGAACTCCGTGAAGGTGTTACTGCAACAGACCTTGTTCTGACTGTTACACAACGACTGAGAGAGACTGCGGTTGTTGGAAAATTCGTTGAATTTTTTGGTGAAGGTGTAGAAGCACTGTCGTTACCTGACAGAGCTACTCTTTCTAACATGTGTCCTGAGTATGGTGCAACAATAGGATTTTTTCCATCCGATGCCGAAACGATGAATTACCTACGTCTTACTGGACGCGATGAAGCACATGTTGATTTTGTAGAAGCATATCTAAAGGCACAAGGGTTGTTTGGTATCCCAAGACTTGGAGAGGTTGAATATTCCGATGTGTTGGAAATTGATCTAAACGATATTGAACCGAGTATCGCGGGACCAAAACGTCCGCAAGACCGAATCGCTTTATCTGATGTCAAAGAGACTTTCAATGAACTCCTCACGCGTCCCGTGGCAGAAGATGGTTTTGGTGTAACAGTTGCGGAAAACAGCAGAGAGATTACGCACGGGGCTGTCGTTATCTCGGCGATTACCAGTTGCACGAATACAAGCAATCCGTCTGTGATGATTGGTGCGGGGCTGCTTGCTAAAAAGGCAGTTGAGAAAGGCTTGCGCGTACCTGACTATGTTAAAACGAGTTTAGCACCAGGATCACGAGTCGTAACAGAGTATCTGCGGAACACGGGTCTATTGCCCTATTTAGAAAAGTTGGGGTATAACGTTGTGGGTTATGGCTGCACGACCTGTATTGGTAACAGCGGTCCCCTGAATGAAGTCGTTCAAGAGGCAATTGATGCTGAAAATCTCGTAACTGCCAGCGTCCTAAGTGGAAATAGGAATTTTGAAGCGCGTGTACATCCAGAAATAAAAGCCAATTTCCTTATGTCACCGCCACTTGTGGTTGCATACGGACTTGCTGGACGTATAGATATTGACCTCGCTACAGAACCTATCGGACATAATGATTCGGGTGAAGCAGTCTACCTACGAGATGTTTGGCCTACACGCAAAGAAATTGCTGATATGATCAGTGCTGCTGTTGATCGAAGAACATTTAAGGAGATGTATGAATCTATCGGAAATCAAGCACCCGAATGGGAAGAACTTGCTGGTGCGATAGGTGTGCTTTATCCGTGGAACGAGAGAAGCACGTATATTCAGCATCCGCCCTTCTTTGAAGGTTTTTCGCGTGAACCCGCACCGATTTCTGATATTGAGGACGCACGGATTCTTGGTATCTTTGGTGACTCAGTCACTACAGATCATATCTCTCCAGCCGGTGCGATAGCAGCTGCGAGTCCTGCGGGCAGTTATCTGCAGGAGCGCGGTGTTGAAACGCGAGATTTCAATACTTACGGTGCCAGACGAGGCAACGACCGCGTGATGAGTCGTGGCACATTTGCTAACCGCCGTGTCCGAAACTTGATGACACCAGATGTTGAAGGTGGATGGACACTTCAGTACCCCGAAGAAACGCAGACGACTATCTACGAAGCAGCACTCCACTACAGTGAAAATGACATTCCTACGGTTATCTTTGCGGGACAGGATTACGGTATGGGAAGTTCACGGGATTGGGCTGCAAAAGGACCGAAACTGCTGGGGGTCAAAGCGGTTGTCGTTGAAAGTTATGAGCGGATACACCGTAGCAATCTTATCGGTATGGGTATTCTGCCACTGCAGTTTATGGATGGAGAAAATGCACAGACGCTCAACTTGGATGGTAGTGAGATTATCAGCATCACAGGCTTTGCCGATGACCTACAACCTGGGCAAACAGCAACGATGAAGATTTCCCGAACAAACGGTGAGACACAAACAACTAAATTGCTAATCCGAATTGATTCCCCTGTAGAGGTGGAATACTTTAAGAATGGTGGTATTCTGGATTATGTGATTCGGAATTTCTTGGATGCGTAAAAGGTATGAGCATTCATTGAAACGCTTGTCGCTAATTTGAAACAGATGAAGTTTATATTAACAAATACAGTTAAAAAAATAGGAAGAAAAACATGCAATTTCAAACTAAACTTCTACTTCTATTCACATTGATCCTTGCATCCCTTACTATTGGATGTGATCCGGAGTTCAAGAATCCATGCACAGGGTCTTGGATTTCGCGCTGTGCTGCAAATACTAAAATCATTATTATAGGTCCCTATATAACAGATTGTATAGGTGCGTTTGAACAGGATTGTTTTCTGGAATATAACGAGGAAAGTCAACGATGGTTTTTCTTTTATGATGGTATAAAAGGATTTGACTTTGAACCGGGATTTATCTATCGGTTGAAAGTTAGCCTACATGAGTATGCTGCGGAATACCAAGATATAGGAAAGTATGAGTATCGACTCATAGAGGTACTAAACAAGGAAGAGGCATCGGTTGATGAAAAACCTCCGCGAAATCCACCGCCAGAATGGATAGATCCTTAAATGTGCCGTTACCTACCATGAATCGCTCGTAAATCTAACCGGGCATCTACATTATCCGACACAGCGTTTGTCCAATCCACGTCTTCAATGCTTTGCAAACTCATTAGTGCGACATTTACCATCGGGTTTGATAGAGAATAGTTGAGCAAGAAACTATCCACATCTACCTCTGCCATCTCGTTAGGGAAGCAATGTTTCATGAGATTTTGGAAGACGTTGCTTGTTGTGGAACGCATCAACACAATTCCCATATCTTGTGCAACAGCATCAGGAATAACCCCTCTCCTACCGAAAGTGTCACAGGTGCTTTGGTACATCAGATTGTAATGGATTTGCATCATATCAAGTTGTCCCGTTGCAATGAGTTGTTCTGCCCCACCAGAGGGTCCATCCGCAGAGAACCCGATAAACCTAATCTTACCTTCTTCCTTCAGTTTTAGGTATGTTTCTAATCCTCCACCGTTCAAAATCTGTTCCGTTTCTTTTTCATAAAACCAGCCACCATGGAATTGGAGCACATCAATATAGTTAGTGCCGAGGCGTTGTAAGCTGCCTTCCAAATCAGATACTATACCGTCCGGGTCAAATGCTTCTGTCTTCGTCGCAAGGATGCATCTGTCTCGTTGGTCTGCTATTGCTTTTCCTATAACTGTTTCGCTATAACCGCCTCCGTAGTTAGGGGCAGTGTCAATGAAGTTCACGCCTTGATCTATAGCGTAATGGATCATATTGACAAGTGCTTTTTCATCATGTTCAGGTCGAACCCTACCACCACCGTAACCTATTTCAGAAACGCGAAGTCCGGTTTTACCGAGTGTGCGATACTGCATAGTCCATTAATCTCCTTTGTAATTGAGATATTCCGATGTCTATACTAACACAGATCTTTGATAAAGTGCAAGAAGTTCTACACACAAAACTAATGAAGCAGCTCCACACAAGGGTTCATTCTCAACCCCACTTACAAGACACTGTATAACATAAATTTACACAACTATGTTGGTAAATTGACTTGACAAACGGGTTAATATGTGTTAAAATTGGATTTGTCATTTATTACAAAGTGGTGGGATGGCTGAGTGGACGAAGGCGGCGGTCTTGAAAACCGTTGTGGCGCAAGTCACCGTGGGTTCGAATCCTACTCCCACCGCCATATATGGAGAGGTGCAGGAGTGGTTGAACTGGACTGCCTGCTAAGCAGTTATGGCGTAAGCCATCGTGGGTTCGAATCCCACCCTCTCCGTTTTTGAACTTATAACCGCCAATGTCATTGCGGTGGTAGCATTTATAAGTCAGTTTGGACGGAGTGAAATTCAACTATATCATCCTTTCCTCCCTAAGATTTTGGCTAAACATGCGCCTGTAGCTCAGTGGATTAGAGCATCTGACTACGGATCAGAAGGCCGGGGGTTCGAATCCTCTCAGGCGCTTTTTTGACTCTTAAGGTATGCATTGTAAGCAGACAAGAGTCTGTAAATAAAAGCAACATCAAACACTGTTCTTGTTATGAAAATTTTGGATAGTGATATCTTGTGGATGGAGCAGGCACTTGAATTGGCAAGACAGGCAAGTGATAAGGGTGAAGTTCCTGTCGGTGCGATAATTGTTAAAGATAATGCTTGTATAGCAGCTGCCCATAATCTTCGGGAATTCTCTGGCAATCCAATCGCACATGCTGAGGTGCTTGCCATACAGGAAGCAGCGCAAAAGTTTGGGAATTGGCGGTTGACAGATACCGTATTATATACAACTTTGGAACCGTGTCCGATGTGTGCTGGTGCGATAGTCTTGTCGCGTATACCAAAGGTTGTTTATGCTACTACGGATCCGAAAGCAGGCGCAGCTGGGACACTTTACAATATCCTCCAAGATGAACGTTTGAATCATCAAGTTGAGTTAGTAAGCGGTGTATGTGCTGAAGAGAGCAGAGATTTGTTGAAATCGTATTTTAAGAACCTTCGTTAAAAATTAGGGACATTCAATCGAAAGACAATTGGGAGAGATGCAGGAGCGGTTGAACTGGACAGTCTCGAAAACTGTTGTGGCGCAAGTCACCGTGGGTTCGAATCCCACTCTCTCCGCCAT
>VYFM01000442.1:7661-14832 GCA_009842375.1 Candidatus Poribacteria bacterium
ACCGTGGGTTCGAATCCCACTCTCTCCGCCATATTTTGGAACAAAGCCGGTGAGGGATATTAACAACGTGTATCCGAGTCGGCGTTCCTCACATCTGATAAAGAATGTAACGTCTTGGCTATGCTAGGTGGGGAGGTAGCGGTGCCCTGTATCTGCAATCCGCTATAGCAGAACTGAATTCCCTGTATGCGGCATGTTTTTGTGGGGACTGTCCCAAGCACGTAGCGTTGATAGTTGGGTCTTGAGCAACGAGAACTTGTTGAACCCCGTCAGGTCTGGAAGGAAGCAGCGGCAGATAAGTTTTCTCGTGTGACGCAAGGTAGCCTGGCTTGAGCCAACGACTTGGGCAACGCCTGGAAAAGCTTGTCAAGTTTTGGGTGCATAGCCATTTATATTATGAACAAGGTACTATATTTACCTTCCTAAGGTTTCAAACATGTCTTATGAAGTTTTTGCACAGAAATGGAGACCTCAGTACTTTCAAGATGTTGTTGGACAGGCGCATGTAACCGCTACACTGCAGAACCAAATTCGGTCCGAACGTCTTGGACATGCCTACCTATTTTGGGGACCAAGAGGTACTGGGAAAACGACAGTAGCACGTCTTTTTGCTAAAGCAGTCAATTGTTTGAAGCCCTCACAAGAAACCGACTTAGGTATAGTTAAGACTGGAGAACCCTGTAATGACTGTGATGCTTGCCGCGAAATTACGCAAGGTTCCTCTTTTGATGTCATAGAGATGGATGCTGCTTCCAACCGTGGCATTGACACGATACGAGATCTTCGCGAAAATGTAAAATTATCCCCCGCAGCCTATAAATACAAGATTTATATCATAGATGAAGTTCACATGCTTACGCCAGAGGGTTTCAACGCGCTTCTCAAAACGTTGGAGGAACCACCAGCGCATGTCATTTTCATCATGGCGACGACCGAACATTCCCAAATTCCAAAAACTATCATCTCTCGTTGTCAAGATTTCGATTTTCGACATCTGGTTCCTGAACAGATTACTTCCCGACTACAGCTTATTGTTGATGATGAAGGGATTTCGGCAGATAGTGAAGTGCTTTCGCTCATTGCTCGTCAATCTGAGGGGTGCCTACGGGATGCGGAAAATCTACTTGAGCGTTTGTATTCATCTGTTGGCAAAGAATTGACGCTGGATAATGTTGAAGAAACACTCGGTCTAAGTTCAAGTAACCTTCTTTACGAACTTACAGAGGCGATAGCAGGACGGAACCTCGGGACAGGTCTTGCTGCATTAAATCAACTCTCTATACAAGGAATGGACTTAGCACAATGTCTTCACCAGATCATCGGTTATTTTCGTGATTTGCGATTACTTGCCATTGATAACAACCTTGAAGACCTCGTACAGAGTCCAAAATCTGAACTGTCGGACCTAAAGGAGAAAGCTGAACAAATTTCAGTAGAAAGGTTGTCTCGGATTATCAAGATACTGATGCATACCAACCGTGAAATTAAAGAATACGGTTACGCACAATTGCATCTTGAGAGCGCGTTAATTCAAATTAACTCAATCAAAGAGACAATTCAACTTGACGAAATCGTCAACAAACTGATTGCGATAGAACAGAAGATTGCTAATTCCGAAATGGAATCAGGAACCACTTCAACCCCTATACTTCCTATTATACCTAATACTAAACCAACTGAATCGATTATGGATGTAGAGAGTCCTACGCTGTCTATGCAAGAATCTGAATTTGATAAGGGAACATCGGATGCAGAAACAGATGAGACTCAGCCAAAGATTTTGCGGAGTTTAGATGAGTTGTCCGATATATGGGAAGAAGTGATGTCCCAACTTAAGGAAACATCACCTCAATTAGCTTTTGGTACGTTTAAGGGGGCGAATCCAATTCGAGATGGCGAGGATCGTATTAAAATCGTGTGTGCGCATGATGCAAGCCTATCTTTTGTTGATGATGATGCGAGGAAGAACATCATCAATAAATTATCAGAGATAATCGGAAAACCTATCCAGATTGAACTTGTTAAAGCAGAAGTGGACACACAAACAGATGAAATTACTGCAGCACCTGAGAAAGAAGTAAAAACAACACCTATGATGCGTAAACGTCAAGCCGAAGAAGACGAACAGATACAACCCGTGCTTGACCTATTTGACGCGAGTATTTTAGAAATACAAATTTAGTCTGTATAGGACTAAATACCTATTTATATTTAAGGAGATACTTCCAATTTTCTTTTGAGAGTTGGGCGCATTTTATTATTATGAAGATGAATGATTTGATGAAACAGGCACAGCAGATGCAAAAGCGCATGCTCGAAATACGCGAGGAACTTGCTAATCGGACAATAGAAGCAACCGTTGGAGGCGGAATGGTTACAGCAATTGTCAATGGGCAACAAGAACTTGTCTCCCTCCGTATTACACCAGAAGTTGTTGATCCAGATGACACCGAGATGCTTGAAGATTTAGTCGTTGCTGCTGTAAATGAGGCATTGCAACAATCACAAGAACTAATGTCTGATGAGATGAGCAGACTCACCGGTAATCTCAAGATTCCGGGACTTCCTTAACAGCAAAAATGGGCAGTGATTTTATCTCATATCTGTCCCATAATTCAACTGAAGTAGTAGGCAAACATGCAGGGCTATCCACTACCGTTGGAGCGGCTTATATTGCAACTCCAAAAACTCCCAACGGTCGGTCCCAAAACAGCACAACGTTTAGCTTTTTTTATGCTAACATTACCGGACTCAGAGACCAACCAAATTGCGGAAGCAATCTTGGAAGTTAAAAAAAACTTGTCAGATTGCAAGATATGTGGTACTATCACTGACATAAACCCGTGTCAGATATGCTCAAATCCAAGACGTGATCAACAAATAATCTGTGTTGTAGAACAACCCGACGATCTATGGGCGATTGAACGTACTGAAAGTCATAAAGGGTTGTATCATGTTCTCGGAGGTGTTTTATCTCCATTAGATGGGGTTGGTCCGGATTCGCTGCGAATTGATACTCTTTTTAATCGAATTCATAATAATGCTGTCAAGGAGGTAATTCTTGCTACCAACTGGGATACAGAAGGACAAGCTACTGCACTTTACCTAACACAGCAACTTGAACAGTTTCAAGTAACCGTTTCACGTATCGCCTACGGTATTCCTGTTGGAGGAGATTTAGAATACATTGATGAACTAACTCTTGCGAAAGCTTTGGAAGGTAGACGTACAGTATAGGCATATCGTATAGAAACCGGAAGTCAGATGAGATAGATAGAAAGAATTCATTTATTTTAATTGCTGATTTCCATATTTACTTTTATAATGGCAAGTATAAAGACGATGAAAATCATACAATTGAGTATACTCATTGTAGTTCTGTATTGCGGTATATTCACCGGTGCATGTGCAGAACCAGCAAATCAACCCGTTCAGAATGTGCCTGTGGCATTTGACAGTAATCGAGCCTTTGATATTTTAAAGAAGCAGTGTGAGTTCGGTCCACGTCCACCCGGTTCAGAGGCACATAAAAAAACACGTGATTATCTTTTTACGGAATTGAAAAAATATACCGACTCTGTTACACTCCAACCTTACACATCTGAAGTAGATACTGTTGACGATCCACCCCAACGTATAAAACTCCACATGAACAACATCATCGCAGAATTTGGGAGTGGTCATGATGAAACACTTCTCCTCGCTGCGCATTGGGACACCCGTCCGTGTGCTGACCGAGATCCGAAACTTGAAAATCAACGGGAACCGATAATCGGTGCAAATGATGGCGCATCAGGGGTAGCAGTATTACTTGAGATTGCACGCATATTAAAACAGACACCGCCACAAAGACGTATTATCATTATTTTGTTTGATGGTGAAGATTACGGGAAAACAACTGACCAAATGTTCCTCGGTTCCCGTTACTTCGCAAAAAATATGGGAAAATGGAGACCTGACTACGGCATTCTGTTGGATATGATAGGTGATAAGGATTTGGAAATACCGAAAGAACAATTCTCATGGACTGCAAACCCGGGATTTATGGAAAGAATTTGGAAACGCGCAGAGCAACTCGGATTAGCTCCATTTAAAGACAGAATTGGTCCTGCAGTGATGGATGATCATGTGCCTTTAATCAGAGCGGGTATTCCGATGGTTAATATCATTGATTTCGATTATCCGCATTGGCACACACTTGAAGATACGGTGGATAAATGTAGTCCAAAGAGTTTAGAGATTGTCGGAAGACTTGTTGTAAGCATTATCTATGAGGGGTTGTAGTATTGAAATGGGTATAACTACTCAAGAATTGTGTCCAAAATGCATGGAATTTAGGTAATAAGATGAATACCTATCACAAACATTACGATGTCATTGTTGTTGGAGCAGGTCATGCTGGATGTGAAGCAGCACTCGCTGCTGCGCGTATGGGTAGTGAAACGCTCATCGTAACCATCAATCTGGATACTATTGCAAAGATGTCTTGTAATCCTGCCATCGGCGGACTTGCCAAAGGACATCTCGTTAAAGAGATAGATGCCCTCGGTGGTGAGATGGCAAAGAACATTGACAAGACTGGTATCCAATTTCGACGATTGAATACCAAGAAAGGACCGGCGGTTAGATCCAGTCGCGCGCAGGCAGACAAGAAAGCATACCAAGATGAGATGAAGCGCGTACTGGAAAGGCAGGAACGGCTTGACATCAAACAGGTATTAGTAGAAGAATTACTTGTCGAAAATGGGCAGTGTGTTGGGATAAAAAGTCAAACACAAACTGCTTACTATGGAGATGCTGTTATCCTTACCACAGGCACATTTCTAAGAGGATTGGTCCATATCGGAGATGTGTCGTATAGTGCTGGCAGAGCAGGCGAATCCTCTGCTGAGAAACTCTCTGAGAGTTTTTTGAACCTCGGTTTTGAAATAGGAAGACTCAAAACAGGCACACCACCCAGAGTCAATGCACACTCCATCAACGTTGACCAGATGGAGATTCAACCGGGGGATGAGAACCCGCTACCGTTTTCTTTCTCTACTGAACGAATTACCCAACCACAAGTACCGTGCTACCTTACTTACACTAATGAAAAGACACATGATGTAATCCGAGAAAACCTTCACCGATCCGCGATGTACAGTGGTCGCATTGTCGGTATTGGACCGCGTTATTGTCCGTCAATTGAGGATAAAGTTGTTCGTTTTGCAGAGAAAACGCAACACCAAATTTTTGTTGAACCTGAAGGGTTAGATACTGATGAAATTTATCTAAACGGTATCTCAGCAAGTTTACCTGAAGATGTACAGGTGGATATGGTGCATAGTATAAAAGGATTAGAGGGTGCTGAGATTATGCGCTTTGGATACGCTGTTGAATACGACTTTGCACCTGCCACCCAACTCCAGCCAACGCTTGAAACCAAAACGGTTCCTGGGCTCTATTTTGCTGGGCAACTCAACGGTACTACTGGCTATGAGGAAGCTGCCGCGCAAGGACTCATGGCAGGCATCAATGCTGCATTGAAAGTAAAAGGTGAAGAATCGCTCATTCTTGATAGATCACAAGCATACATCGCTGTCCTTATTGACGATTTAGTCACATTGGATATACGAGAACCTTACCGTATGTTCACGTCAAGGGCAGAATATCGGTTAACATTGCGAGAGGATAACGCTGACCTACGACTCACAGAAATCGGACGGAAAATTGGACTTGTTGATGATAATACATACACCAGATTCCAAAAAAAAGCATCTTCTATACAGATAGAATTGAAGAGATTGGATGAAACGCGTTTGACACCAAACGCAGCAAATGTTGATCGGTTAGCCAGTGTCGTCCAAACTGGCGAGTTGAAACAGCCGACATTATTAGCAGACCTACTCAAACGTCCCGAACTCTGTTATGAACACATAGCACACCTGGTGCCGCCGGATGCGGAACTACCTGAAGCAGTTAAAGAACAGGTCGAAATACAGATTAAATACGACGGTTATATACAACGGCAGCAACGACAAATACGACAATTCAAAAGATTGGAGAATCTACGTATTCCTGATACGTTCAACTATGTAGATGTGCATGGACTGAAGACAGAAGCCCGTGAGAAACTTGATAAAATACGCCCAGCGTCTGTAGGACAAGCATCGAGGCTGCCGGGTGTTTCACCCGCAGACATCTCAATATTGATGGTTATGCTGCATCAGCAGAGTCAATAGTGTGATACATTGAGATGCAGGCAACACTGATTAAAATTGTTGTTATCAACAAGTAGATATGGAAACGTACTTTCGTCATCAACTTGAAGAGGTGTTTAACCGTTATGGGTTTCCACTCACAACGGAGCAGAGCGAACAGTTAACTATATATCGCACAGAGTTGAAAAGGTGGAATGCTCGTATTAATCTAACAGCACTTCATGATGATACTGAGGTGATTTACAAACATTTTCTTGATTCAGTGAGTGTTCTCGAACATTTTTCTATTGCGGAAGGTCAAACAGTTATTGATGTGGGAACAGGTGCTGGTTTTCCGGGTGTTGTTCTAAAAATATATGTTCCCAATATTTGCCTAACACTTGTTGAGGCATCTTATAAAAAGGTAGCGTTTCTCAAATATCTAATTTCGCAAATGGGGTTGGATTCATCAATTCAGGTTTTTGCGGAACGCGCTGAAATTTGTGCTGAAAGTGATGAATTTGTAAATGCTTATGATTGGGTATTGACGCGATATGTCGCTTCACTGGAGAAGTCTGCCAAGTATTGTTTGCCTATGTTAAATACAACAGGTAGATGGATAGCCTATAAATCTGGTGAAATAGATACCGAAATTAACCAATGCAAGGAATCAATTCATGAATTTGGTGCAGTAGTTGCAGGCGTGTACACAAGTCGTATAACACAACTTAATAGAACTTATATTGTTGTCAGTCGTGTGAATGGATAGAATTAAATTCCTTATGATTTGCTCGTTGTGAGTCAATCTGCTTCTATGATAACCTGTTTTTGTTATGAAGTAGCAGTTCAATGGGGAAGGAGTTTTATGGAATGTTTGATATTACAACGGACGCTCAGAATACTGCAGTTGTCCACGTTCAAGGAAAGATTATTGGTAGTACAGTTGCGCAGTTGCAGGAGGAAATAGAACGGCAACTGCAAAATGGAAATAA
>VYFM01000176.1 GCA_009842375.1 Candidatus Poribacteria bacterium
GACTAAATTAGTTATAAATAAGCCTTAAACCCAGTGTTGATATAGGTTTATAGCCTTAGCCTAAAATCACCAAAATTGCGATTGACTCTAAATACTCTAAAGTTTGACATTTTTGACACATTCTTATGAAAAGAATTACTGCCTCATATTTCAATAGGAATTTGTCTCCGCAAATTGAATATTCCGTCTAAATCCGTGATCCTGAAAATATTGAATCACAACAATTGAATGTCTCTACTCACTACTCTAAAGCAATTGACAAACACATCGCGAAGGTGTATAATATCAACAAGATGCCAAGAGGACTCCGATGCTCAAAATCAACCCACAGTATCTTGTTGATGACAAGGGTGAAAAAACCGCTGCACTCCTGACAATCAAAGAATATCAATTGCTCATGCAGCATCTTTAAGACTTAGAAGATATTTTAGAGATGGACGCTTCTGTCAGAACTGAAACTGAGTTTCGCGGCTATCAAGATATTCGAACAGAGATAATGCATGAACGAACATGAGAACTGATGGAAAAGGAGGATTCCGTGGAACTTGAAAACATGTTTGAAATCATCAACCCAACCGCAATCCGAATAAAAGGGACACGTGTTGGCATTGAAATTGTTATTGAGCAGTTTCTAAATGGGGCAGATCCAAGGGAAATTCAACGGCTTTATCCCAACCTGACGTTAGAGCAGATTTATGCAACGATTACCTATTATCTGTTCAATAAAAAGAAAATTGATGTCTATATTGCAGAGGGAATTAAACAAGCTGAGGCTGCTTATGAGGAACAACTAACAAACCCGTCTCCTGGTGTCAAGCGTCTCATGAAAATTAAAGCGGAACTTGAAGCACAAGGGTATTATTCAGAGTAACTAATGAATAAATACCAAATTCGCTTTCTACTTGATGAAAACACCTCACATGTTATCCGAGATGGACTCAAGCGAAGACAACCAGAAGTTGAGGTTCGGGTTATCGGGAGTGAAGGTGTGCCACCATTCAGCACAAAAGACGAGGATATTCTTAAATTTCTGGAACGTGAGAGGTACATCCTCATCTCATCAAACCGAAGTACAATGCCGGTACATTTGCGTGAACATCTCCAAAAAGGCAGACATATCCCCGGTATTTTACTATTGCGTCCTCGTACCTCTTACCAACAAATTATTGATACGCTTGAATTGATATGTCTTGCAAGTGTACCAGAAGATTTCCAAGATCAGATAACATATATTCCGTACTGATATCCTATGAATCATGCAAAACCCATACAGTGAAGACCAACTTGTAGAACAACCCGCCATTACGCTCCTTGAAAATATGGGATGGCACCACCAAAACTGTCTCAACGAATTCCAATACAGAGCGGAAAACATCACTGGTAGAAAAACAAAATTTGAATTCATCCTAACTGAAAGGTTACGTGCTACATTAGAGCGACTCAATCCAAATGCAACCCAGGATGCAATTACTGCTGCAATTGAAGAATTGACACAGTCTCGCGCTGTTATGATTCCTGTTGTAGCGATTCGGGAAATCTACACTCTTTTAAAAGACGGTGTGCCGGTAAACGTTGAGGATAGGACAACCTTACCACTCTACTATGAGAACCGCGTTCCCAGACTACAATTGACAACGATGATTTAAATACCGACCTTGAACAAGCGGATATGGATGAGGACTAACAAGAAAAAATTGAACGTGAATTCGCATGAGTACTATTGAGAAGCAAAGAGTATATATACCGAAACCGCAAATTTGTAGAATACAGGAAGTAAACAGATGGATGTACTATCACTCGGAATATTTGTCGTTGATGTCCTTGGAAGACCGATTGACAGTTTCCCTAAGAAGGGTAAATTGGTGCTCTTTGACGAACTGGAAATCCACACCGGTGGTTGTGCTAACAACACAGCCATTGCACTTGCACGCCTCGGTGTTTCTGTCGGTGCTATGGGTAAAATCGGCAACGACCATTTTGGGAATTTAATCCTACAAGATCTTACAGAAAACAATGTTGACACAGAAGGCATGCAACGGAATACGGATGCAAACACCTCCTATACCTTTGTAGCAGTCGCTTCTGATGGCGAACGGAGTTTCTGCCACTACATCGGTGCAAACGGTGAACTTTGCGAAAACGACCTGAATTGGGATATAATAAAATCAGCAAAAATACTTCATATCGCTGGTGCATTCGTCATGCCCAAATTTGATGGACAACCGATGGCAAATGTCCTCAAAAAAGCAAAGTCATTAGGGATAACAACCTCCCTCGACACCACATGGGACGCATCAGGAAAATGGTTGGAAACACTGGAACCTTGTCTGCCTTTCGTTGACATCTTTCTACCGAGTTTGACCGAAGCAGAACATCTTACAGGTACATCCGATCCCCGTAAAATCTCAACATTTTTGAGAAACTACGGAATCAGCAAAATAGGCATTAAAATGGGAGAACGTGGCAGCTACGTCTCAACACCTGATGAAGAACTATTTGTCCCTGCATATCCTGTTGACATCGTTGACGCAACCGGGGCTGGTGACGCTTACGTGGCGGGATTCCTTGCGGGAACAGTAAAAGGATGGGACCTCAAAACCACTTCCGAATTAGCATCAGCAACAGGAGCTGCATGTGTCACTGCAATCGGAACTACTGCGGGAATTCAAAACCTTGAAGAAACCATGAAAATTTGCCAAAACAACGCCGCAACGTAAATACAGGACAGGACTCACCTCATGAATGACAATACAATTGTTCAAACAGAAAACCTAACAAAATGGTACGGCGAAGTAATGGGTGGCAACGATGATACGTTAAAGATTCACCCTGGAATAACAGGTTTACTTGGACCAAACGGTGCAGGCAAAACCAGTCTCCTCAAATTAATGACTGGTCAACTCAAACCAAACATGGGTATCATCACTGTCCTAAATCAACCCGTATGGAATAACTATTTATTAACACAGCGCGTAGGTTATTGTCCAGATATTGAATTAGCCTATCAATTTATGACCGGTTTTGAGTTCGTTACTTTCTTCGCAACGTTGAGTGGATATCAAGGAACAGAAGCAGAAGATCAAAGCCTGAAAGTGATTGAAACTGTGGATATGATTTCAGCCAAAGACAAACCCATCGGATCTTATAGCAAAGGGATGCGGCAACGGATCAAACTTGCACAAGCACTTGTGCATGAACCTGAGCTTCTATTCTTGGACGAACCACTCACTGGACTTGACCCGATCGGCAGGCGACATGTCATAAATCTCCTCACAGAACTCACAAAGCAAGGAATCAGTATGGTTGTTTCAAGCCATATACTCTATGAAATAGAGGCAATGACAGAAACCATTCTGCTCATTCATCAAGGACGAATCCTCGCTGAAGGAACTATCTCAGATATACGAGAACTGATTGATGAACACCCGCATAAGGTCTACTTAAGTGCTGACGATCCGCGCCGTTTAGCACAAGTTTGTCTGCCATTTGAAGATATTCTCAGCGTTACCTTCGGCGATGAAGTAGGTGATGTGATCATTGAAACTGCAAAACCGGATGCTTTTTACGCACGCCTCCCTCAAATTCTCATTGAACACGAGTTGAATGTCTCTCAGCTCTACTCACCTGACGACAATTTATCCGCTGTCTTTAAATATCTGGTAGGTTAGATTATCACACCTCCCAGAATATCTGTATCTTTTCCAGAATTAAGTAACCATTCCACACTAAACCCGCGTCATTATATACTGATAGGACAAACAATCTGTCCTTTTCTTGAGGTGTCCAATGAAGCACAATGACGTTAAACTGATAAACCAAATCCTTGCAGGTGATGAAACTGCATTTGTGAGTTTGGTAGAAAAATACCAAAAACAGGTGCATGCACTCGCTTGGCGGAAAATAGGCGATTTCCACATCGCTGAAGAAATCACACAAGACACATTCCTCAAAGTCTATCAAAAACTTTCTACATTAAGAGACCCAAAACAGTTTTCTGGATGGCTTTATGTAATCGCAAACCGTCAATGTATTGCATGGCTACGAAAAAAACGTATAGAAACAGAATCGATAGAAGACACAGATACCGAGTGGATAGATGACACTGCGTATTCGCGATATGTCGCTGAAGAACGAGCAAATGACACGGTTGAAACACAACGTGAAGTGGTCAAAAAACTGCTTGCAAAACTAAAAGAGAGTGAACGCACGGTTATGACACTTCATTATTTAGGTGAAATGACGACTGAAGAAATCAGTCGTTTTTTAGGTGTATCAACAAGCGCAATCAAACTCCGACTTCACCGTGCGCGGCAAAGGTTACAAAAGGAGGAAACCATGATACGAGAGGCACTCAGCAACTTCAAACTATCCCCATACCTTACCGATAATATCATAGAAAAGGTTAGACATATCAAACCAACCGCACCATCAGGAAGCAAACCCTTTACACCTTGGGTGATAGGGGCATCAAGTTTTGCTTTAATTGTACTGATGTTTGGAATTGGCAGCCGATATTTAGCGCGTTTTCAGATGCCTTATAGTTTTGATACCACCGCAGAAATAAAGGTTGATATTATTGACGCACCCGTAGTTGCGAATTTGGAATCCGAACCGGATGTGCGCACGCAATTAGGAAGTGTCAACGCATTGGATAAGCGTAATAACCCTGAACAACAACCTAATAATGCTTCTGCAGCAATTACAGAAGCACAAGGAGAGGAAATAGTGGAAGATTACACAAAATGGGGACTGCCGAAGGAAGCGAAAGCGCGCTTTGGCAAAGGCGGGATTAATATGCTTCAATTCTCACCAGATGGTAGGCAGCTCGCGGTAGGCAGCGATATCGGTTTGTGGCTTTATGATACGAAAACGGGTAAAGAAGTATCCATGTTCCCCGGTAAGTACGAATCTATCGCATTTTCTCCAGATGGACGCTTCCTTTCAGGCAGTATTGGCAGTTTTCGCAGAAAGGGATCCCGGTTTTATGCAATGGGACTCCAATTGTGGGAAGTAGCTACCGGTCAGAAAAGGCAACTCACTCGTTTTTTGCCGAATGCCTCAGTATTGCGGTTCTCTGCAGATGGCAAAACACTTTTTGCTTTGGGTTACAAGGGAGACACATTCAGCCAACTGGATGTTGCAACCGGCAAAGGAATGTGGAAGCGTATTGAAGGACAGATACACCCAGGGATATTCGTTGATCCTGGATGCTATGCACTCACACATGATAAATTTGCAATTGGCGTGGGAACCAAAATTGAGTTGTGGGACACAACAACCGACAAAATACTGTTTACGCTCGAGGGAAACATATCTCTTTTAGCCTTGGAATTTTCACCTGATGGCACCCGTCTCGCGAGTGCGGGTAAAAATAATAATGAAAATGAAATAGTCCCATTACAATTATGGGATATCAACAGCAAGGAATCTATTCTCCTTGACAAACATACGGGGTGGATCAACGCGTTAGCATTCTCATCGGATGGAAAAATGCTTGCCAGCGGAGGGAAAGATAAGACAGTACAATTGTGGGATACCGCCACTGGTGAACCTATTACCACTTTCACAGGTCATACCAGAGGCATCAATGACTTAACGTTTTCACAAGATAATCGCACACTTGTCAGTGGAAGTGCAGATGGCACAGTCCGATTTTGGAATATCAAAAATGGAAATCTATTACCCACACACATCACCGGACACACAATGGAGGTGGAAACAGCAACTTTCTTTAAAGATAACACCATGCTTGCGAGTGTCGCTTATGATCAGGTAATTAGCATTTGGGATGTGAAAACATCACGAAAAACAGGTTCGAATGCATTACAAAAAATCGATTTCTACCCAGAAAACCATGAAGAGTGGAGGTATTTGATGGCATCGACTTCAGCGTTTTCACCTGACGGGACAAAGTTCGCCAGTTCTGGTGTAAATGTAATAAAAGGTAATAAAGCCTTTCCATTGGTTAGCCTGAGTGATGTTAGAACGGGACGTGAGTTGCAGACTTTGGCTGCGAAAGAAGGTTATGCATCACCCGTGACTTTTTCACCTGATGGAAAAACGGTGGCATTCGGCACTTCTGGTGAAATTTGCATATGGAATACGGAGACAGGTGACACTTCTGATATATCTCTCCCTGATATATCCCTCTCATATCAGAACGTTAAACGCAAGCGCAAGTTTAAGTCTACAATCAGCACTTTAGTTTTTTCACCAGATGGCAAAAAACTTGTCAGTGGAACCAAGGATGGAAAAGTGCAGATGTGGGATGCGAAAACTGGAGTTCCGTTAACACTTCTCTATAGGGGAGAGGAACCGGTATTAAGGGTGTAAGAGGTGGCATCTCTTATAAGGAACCTATTCATACACTGGCATTCTCGCCAAATGGCAATTTGCTTGCTATGGCAACTCTTAAACAAATCCATTTGATTGAGATTAAGGAACAGATCACTTTTAAGGAAGTATCCCATGGTATTAAAACGGTTAAAGCATTTGTGTTTTCACCAGACAATCGCATCCTTGTTGCTGGACTTAATAATCATAGAATTGAGTTATGGGACACGGAAACAGGAGACAAACTCACTACACTTGATGGACACACTATGCCAGTGCAAACGTTGGTGTTCTCTCCCGATGGCAAAACACTCGTGAGTACAGGACAAGATGGCACAATTCTTTTGTGGGATTGGGATGAGGTTCTAAAGGATTCCAACCGAAAGGAAAATAAGTAAATACGTGAGTTCGGAAAAAGAAATACGGTTTTAGAGAAAGTGGTGTGCCCTTGATTTGCTGGTGTTGTGTGAATAGTTTTATTGACGGGATACAAGAAGCGTGTTATAATAGCCCCGCAAACAATCAGTGTTCAACACGTGTTTGTACTTGCGTCACTCTGAAGCAGGTTCGACTCCTGTCTCTGTGGTAGGGTTGCCAGGGGTGACGCACGTCCTGCAGGGAGACGAAAAAACCCCGCACTTTACAAAAGAAAATCATTTTTGTGTTTCACAACACCTGCTTTCTATAATACATAATATCACATCATGAAGAGACAGCAATGTCATCCAAAAAGAAGAAAGATAAAAAATCCAAAAACGGAAATATCAGTGGTGGCGCAAAGGCTTACACACCGACACGTATAGAATGGTTATGTGTTGAACTCAATAGCTTAGGATTTTTCCAGTGGCGGACAGAAGACGTTGGGCTGCATGCAATGTTTGTTCCCAAACAGAAGGATCCTGATACGGTAATTGTAAAGTTCACATTCACCGATAACGTAGATACGGATTCTAAAAACGACATTATTCACATGGCAAAAGATGTGATAAAACACTACACACGCCAACGTGGTTGGGATACTTGGTTGAAAATGGAAGTAGAGATTGAAATGCATGAAGAATAATCCACACCTGATTTTGTGGTAGGAAAGATTTTACGTAAGTCGGATCACGATTGAAAAATTTAGGGACATACATTCTTTTGTCGTCAAAGTGATTGTTTTAGTGCAGACCATCTATCATATTTATATCAGGAGTTATGTAAACAATGGCATCTAACGAAGAAAATGTTACATACACTGAGTATCGTTCTAAACCCCTACGATCGAAAATTGACGATAAGCATCTTGTTGTTGTCAAGGTTACCTCTCCCTATCAAGAAGACGCTAAACGCCCCTTCTCAAAAAGTAAAGATGAGACAACCCAATTTAGAGAGACGATACAAAAATATATGGAACAGATGTTAGAGGATCTCGGTGATGTTAAGATTGTTGCCAATGATATTCAAAACGCATGGTCGCATTTTATACAGATAGTTTTCAAAATAATCTATCGGCAACGCGAAAATGGAACACAACTAACCATGGCAAAAATAGGCGTATGCTTTTACTCTCAAGATCATAATGGGGTTGCTGGTTTCTATAACCCGGGTACTGATCCAACTCTGGATCAACTTGAAGAATTCTGTAAAAATGTAGTGATAGATTTTTACCGGCAGTTCCTGCAACCACAACGCGAGCACGAACAACACAGTTTGGAAGCCAAAAAACCTATACCACTCCCAGTTCCTTGAACAGAAACGGAAAAATGAGATATATTAGCGTTGTTTGGGAGAATGTGGCAGACACTTTTGAGTGGAATTGAGAAAGGTACAATTCTAACGTCCTCAACTAACACTAATTAACATCCTCGGCAGGTTGACCTAACCCCACCAACGCACCAATATCCGGTTCATCAGTTGCCAACCCCGCAAAACTACCATCATAGATAGCACGCCGAATCCCACGCATCAGACTGATATAGAAATGTAAGTTATGTAATGTATGCAACTGCGAACCGAGAATTTCATTTTCTATATGCAGGTGTCTGAGATATGCACGGGTAAAATTTTGGCAAGTATAGCAACTACATGCAGGATCCAAAGGACTAAAATCACGCGTATATTTCGCATTCTTTATTCGAACAATCCCTTCAGATGTAAAGAGCGATCCATTGCGTGCATTCCGAGTCGGCATCACACAATCAAACATATCAACACCACACCGGACACCATACACCAAATCCTCTGGCGTGCCAACACCCATCAAATAACGAGGTTTATCTTCTGGTAATAGAAGCGCGGTATATGCCAATATCTCGGACATCAAAGCCTTTTCTTCACCAACACTCAATCCACCGATAGCATACCCCGGAAAGCCGATTGAGACTGTTCCTTCAACACTTGCTTGACGCAAATCACGTTCCATACCCCCCTGCACAATTCCGAATAGTAGTTGCTGCGAATTCTGATGTGCTTTTTTACTCCGTTCTGCCCACCGTAATGTCATCTCCATTGAGTTCTTAAGATATTCATAATCATTCGGCAAGGCAGGACACTCGTCAAAAATCATAATAACATCAGCACCGAGTGCATTCTGAATTTCAACAGATCGTTCAGGACTAATAAACCGTTCCGTGCCATCTATCGGAGACCGAAACGACACTCCCTCTTCCGTTATCTTCCGTAGCGGACCGAGACTAAATACCTGAAACCCGCCGCTATCGGTTAAAATCGGTTTATCCCACCCCATAAACGTGTGTAAACCACCTACTTCTTGGACTATCTCAGGTCCGGGACGTAGATACAGATGGTAGGTATTCGCAAGGATAATTTCTGCTTGAATCTGTTCGTTTAGGGTTTGCGGAGTGCATGCCTTGACAGTGCCGCGTGTGCCAACAGGCATAAAAATAGGGGTATTGACAACCCCGTGTGCAGTCCGAAGTTCACCAACCCGTGCTTCAGTCTCTTTGTCTTTATGGATGAGGGTGTAGATTTTTTGACTTGCTTCCATCGCCAGCATTTTATCACAACCATATCCAATAATCAAGAATATCGTAACCCGGGGGTGTGTAAAGTTTCTGACAAATACCATGTCGGAGGTCGCTACGCTCGCTCTGACGGACGATATATTGAGTTTTCAAGTTGTTGTAATCAGGCGAGGGAACCCCACTCCTATGCAATAGTGTCAAAAACTTTACACACCCGTAACCCGGAGCGAGCGCAGCAACCTCCGATCTGTATTATTCTGACAAAAATCCTGTAAATCCTATAATTTTGAAAATCCTGGCTCAGACAATCCACTCTGTGTCCTCTGCGTCTTCTGCGCCTTCTGCGATTCTGACAGAAACACGTGCCAAAAACTTTACACAACCACAAGATTAATTTACTTGACAAATTCAACCAAAACCTATTTAATACTTAAGGTTACTCTAACCAATTGTGTTTGTAGTACCTTTAAATATGAACTTATTCAGGAGATAATAAATTACATGAAAATAGAAAAACGGCTTGAAGAATTAGGGATTGAATTACCACCACCTGCAATACCCGTAGCAAATTACGTCACCACAGTTCAAACAGGAAACCTTGTCTTTACATCTGGACATGGACCCGGTACAGGTGAAGGCAAAATCTATAAAAGTCAACTTGGTACAGATGCCACTATTGAAGAAGGCTATGAATCTGCGAGACAAGTAGCAATTGGGTTGATAAGCACCCTCAAACACGCTTTAGGGGATCTGGATCGGATCAAACGTGTCGTGAAGGTTGTTGGTTTTGTCAACTCATCTGCAGATTTCACTGATCAACCCGCTGTTGTCAACGGCGCATCAGATTTCTTTGTTGAAGTGTTCGGTGATAAAGGCAAACATGCGCGTTCTGCTGTTGGTATGGTGCAATTACCTGGTGGAATTCCGGTTGAAGTCGAAATGGTCGTAGAAATCGAAGACTAACCTTTAGAAAAGAAGGATAAAAATGGCAGTTCAAGTTGTCAAACCACGGATCCGTGGTTTTATCTGTACGAACGCGCATTCTGTGGGATGTCAGACAAACGTTCAAAACCAGATAGAACAAATTAAAGAGAACGTTCCGAACAAAGAGACAGGATTAAACGCACTCGTTGTCGGTGCATCAACTGGTTATGGACTCGCTTCTCGTATTGCTTTGACATGGGGATACGGAGCAAAAACGTTGGGACTTCTCTATGAACGTCCCGCGGATGAACGCCGCACTGCCTCAGCAGGATATTACAACACCGTCGCCTTCCATCAACAAGCGCAACAGGACGGCTATTTCGCAGAAAGTCTCAACGGAGATGCTTTTTCGGATGATGTAAAGCAGGAGGCTATCACACAACTCAAAGCAAATTTTGGCAAAATTGATATTCTCGTTTATAGCATTGCTGCACCTCGTCGAACCCATCCACGCACAGGTGAAACACACAATTCAGAGCTGAAACCTATCGGTGAACCGTATACCGGAAAAACCATCGACCTGAGTAACGAAGTCGTAGCACCTGTAACGATAGAACCTGCAACTGACAAAGAAATCGCTGATACCATCGCTGTGATGGGTGGTGAAGACCTTGAGATGTGGGTTGATGCGTTAGCAGATGCTGAGTTGCTTGCACCAGAAGTAAAGGTAGTAGCCTATACCTATATCGGCAGTGCCTTAACGTGGTCCATCTACCGATATGGCACTATCGGCAAGGCAAAAGACGATCTAAAAGCCCGTGTTGACGCACTTGATGAAAGGCTTTCAAATCAGTTCGGAGGCAATGCGTATATCTCGGTAAACAAAGCCGTTGTTACGCAAGCGTCTGCGGCAATTCCTGTTGTTCCGCTCTATATTAGTATCCTTTACGATATTATGAACGAGAAAGGTCTCAACGAAGCACCGATTGGACAGATGCAGCGGTTATTCTCGGAACATCTTGGTCCTGGACTAACACCGCAACTTGATAGCGATCGCTACATTCGGTTGGATGACAGAGAATTACGGCAGGATGTTACCGATGCGGTCACTGAACGTTGGGAAAAGATTAATACTAATAATTTCCATGAACTCTCTGATTACGCTGGCTACCGAAGACGTTTTCGAAACTTGTTCGGATTTGAGGTAGAGAGCGTTAACTATGATGAAGCAGTAGAGACAGAAGTGACATTTTAAGGAGAAACTTATGGCACAACCTTTAGTTACAGTTTGGAACGAATTTAGACACGAAAAAACAAACGAAGCCATCAAAAAATTATACCCCAAAGGTATTCACACTGCGATTGCCGATGGGTTAAGCGAACACGGAATTGAAACATTGACTGCTACGTTAGATGAACCTGAACACGGATTAACTGACGAAGTGCTTGAAAAAACAGATGTGATGATATGGTGGGGACATGCCGCACACGGTGCCGTTGATGACGCAATTGCTGACAAAGTAAAAGCACGGGTGTTGCAAGGTATGGGACTTATCGTCTTACATTCCGGACATTATTCTAAACCTTTTACCCGTTTGATGGGAACATCGTGTAGTCTCAAATGGCGAGAAGCAGCCGAAAAAGAACGTATCTGGGTGATTGAACACGGACATCCGATTGTTGAAGGACTTGACGAGTACTTTGAAATTGAGCATGCAGAAATGTATGGGGAACCGTTCGACATTCCAGAACCCGACACACTCGTTTTCATTAGCTGGTTCCCCGGTGGTGAAGTGTTCCGTAGCGGTTGTTGCTACTACCGCGGCAGAGGTAAGATATTCTATTTCCGTCCCGGTCATGAAACATATCCAATTTATTATGATGAAAATGTCCGCTTGGTGATAGCGAACGCAGCGCGCTGGGCTGCCCTCGGAAATGCTCCGCAACCCGTTTTTGGACATTCACAACCTTTAGAACCGTTAGAATAGAAGATATTACCGAATTGATTTTTTATCTTCGGACAGAATGTGTTTCTATGTGGCAACTTGAGCTAATTTACCACTAACTATCAACCTTAAATGGAGATAAACCATGGAAGATAATAAAGCCAATATCGCGCAACTATTACAGGACGGTTACGTATTAATAGAAGGGGCATTGTCACCTGAAGAAACCGAGAATATCCGTCAACGTGTCAATTACGCACGCGAACAAGGTTGGGAAGAAGGATTGAACGCAGTTGGCAATATGTGGTTTGATTCTCTGCTTGATCGTGAACCGGATACTTACGTACCTCTTGTAGGGCATCAAAGCGTTCGTCCCTACCTTGAAGGACTAATGGGTAAACAGTGTCAACTACGTAGTCTACGCGCACATATCAATCCAGGACCTTACTTGCAAGAATGGCACATGGATTTTTACGGCTATTGGCACGAAAAGCGGTATGTTGAAGAACATCCGTTTGCAATGGCACCCGTTGGAATCAACACAACTTACTATTTTCAAGACAACGGACCGGGTGATGGACACCTGAAGTTCGTAAAAAATGGACATCTAAACGAACCACCACATCTTTATCCCTTAGATAGACCCAAATTTGAGGAATGGTGTGAGTCACAAGAACATGTTATATTGTATCCGAAGGCGGGGGATTGTGTCGTATTCATCAACCACATGCCACACCAAGGTGCTAAAGAACGTGACGATATGGAGCGCAGCAATGTAGTGTGTCATTATCAGGTTACACCGATGTATGATGGTGTATGGCATGTGTCACGTCCGCGTGGATACCAAGGCACTTTCCCGTTTGCTTAATACAATCCCTTCTGTCATTTGTAATAGATTCTGTTGTCTCCGACACAATCAACTCATCAATCCAATTTTAAACAGGAGAAACTCATGCGAAACTTAATTATTGTCTTTGTTACGACATTATGCATGACAGTGAGTTTACATAGTACCAGCGTATTGGCAGAATTAGAAGGTTTGGTTGTATATTTTGCATTTGAAGGCGGCAAAGGTGAAACCGTTGAGGACCTGTCAGGGAACGGAAACCATGGTGATTTAGAAGGTGACACTGATTGGGGTGATGGTAAATTCGGTAGTGGGCTCAATTTTGGTGGAAAAAATGGAATTGTTCGAGTCAAACATAATAACGATTTTGTGTTCACCGAAGGTATCACTATTTCTGCGTGGATTCGTCCTACGTTGGTTGTTGGTGCTGGCACGTGGCAACTGATTGCTGCAAAAGGACCTGATGTAGACGAGTTTTTTGAGATACTTTTACATCCAGATGGATACATTTGGATGGGATGGAAATTAACAAATGGTCGTCAAGTTCCTGCAAAAAGTCCCGTCAAGATAGACAAAGATAATTGGCAGCATGTTGCTGTTTCCTATCAAAGAGCAGAATGGTGGACTGTATATCTTGATGGAGAGGTGTTGATAGATCATCCAAAGCAAGATGCCAAATTAGTGCCTGTTGAATCGCCTTTGATTCTCGGAACTGAGGAACCGCTCAATTTAAACCGCTACTATAACGGTGATATGGATGAGTTCGCTCTATTTAACCGTGGACTTACCCAAAAAGAGGTTCAAAGGATACAGGGTGGTATTGAGGATATCTTAGCAGTTGAACCCACCGCGAAACTCTCCACAACGTGGAGTAGTATTAAACAGAAGTATTAGCATTCGTAGTGTGTCAAATTGACATTAGCAGCCGAAAGTTATATTAAGGCTAAAACTGCCAATTTGACACAGTTCCTGTGTAAACCATTCAATCTAAGGGATCAGGGTTATTCAGCTTTCGGTTTTTTTGATATATTTTTCACAAAACAATACGATCTCTTGTAGGTCGGAGTGAGCAAAGCGAAGTCCGACAGGATAATACATATAGAACAGGACATGTCGGACTTCGCAAGCTCACTCCGACCTACGAGATAAACTCTAAGTAACAATCATCAACAAAAGATTCA
>VYFM01000105.1 GCA_009842375.1 Candidatus Poribacteria bacterium
GAAAATCGCGTCACATTCCTTGTCCTGACTGGATGCAAAACGTCACTGTGACGTGACAAAACGTCACAATTTACTGGGTGTGTAAAGTTTCTGGCAACAGGTTATCTCCCGCTCAGACATATCGTAGGGGCGAGGTCTACTCGCCCTCGTGGGAACACATCCTATCCATCAGTAGTGGCTGGATGGAGATGTAGCAAGGCGTGGTAATCGGGCAGGGAGACCCCGCCCCTACGCAACAGTGCCAAAACTTTACACACCTTAATACATGGTAAAACTATTTAGAACGGGATTTTATTGGTACAAACGTGTTTATATGAGTTTTAAGACCAGACATATATTTCGTTATCGTCAGGGGAATATCCGATGAATACTGCTAAAACTATTCTTGCACGCGTACCTTGAACAGCAGGCACTTCGTGGATACAACGTGTGTTAAAAAAATAAAGGTCTCCTTGTTCTAAATTGACTGTACAGTTCTCTATTCCATTCTCTAAAGCATACTTGTCAAATGTTTCTTCAGCAATATAAGGTTGAATGTCTTCCGACCAGAGGCACCGATGGAGTATGGCTTGTGTTCCTTTTCCGTTTTCATCCGCATTTTGGAAGCATAAAACACCTGCAAATTGATGTTCAAAGCGGTATACTGCATAATCGGTGCGCTTCTCACGGTGTTTGACACTGTCAATATGCGGTTTATAACTATGTGTTTCGTAATGGACACGAAATATTGCTGGACCATATAGTGCCTCGTCATCTTCACGCGCAACTTTGACCTCTTTTCCGGGTGACAATGCAGAAAGAGACTCATATATCAGGTCAACGGGATTATCAAATCCATCAAAAAGGAATCTAAATAGGTTATGTGTTTCTTTCGCATGTGTCAGAAAACCATCTTTATCACTACCCCGATTGCCTAAACTTGTTCCGATATCAATACGTGTCCGTTTGTCAGTAGAGTTAATGTCTGCTTCATCACGCATCAATCCCATGTTTGTAAACCGATTGATAAGACCTTGACACTGCTCAGGAGAATATGCGTTTCGAAGGATAATAGCAGGTATTTCTGCCTGTGAAAGGGAATATATCGGGTTACTATAGGTTTTATATATCGTCTTTAGGTCAGGTTCAGCAGGAAGCCAGCTGGATTGAGGTTTCATAGTGGTCTCCAAATGTTGTGGGGAATTAGGTATATACATGAACTGTCGTTCTGCTAATACTTGAGAAGGACGTTTTTGTAGAACTGGAATGACATAACTCCGAATCGTTAGGTCATCATATATGTCTGTTTCAACTAATGGATTCGGATTTTCGCGGTGGTCGAACACAACATAGTAACCTTCGGTAGTTCTTTCCGACTTTAGATATTCAGCAAGCTGCTGTTTTCCCGCTTGATACCGACGTTCACTTCTCCATATCTTCGTTTCAATTATATATTGCGTTCCGTTATGTGAAATGATGATGTCTGCTCTACCCTTCCCGGTTTGCACCTCTAAACGCATTGATGCCCCTACAGATTGAACAAACTGATCTAAATAGGCAGAGAGAAGATATTGTCCGATGAATTCTTGTGGAGTATCGGGGACTTGAAGGATTCTATATCCTGCTCGAGCGATGAAGTTTTTGAAATTTTCGATCAAAGCATTCATTTGTATCGATCCTGATGGTGTAATATATCCAAAAAAATCCATCGGACCATCATCTGAGAGATATTCGTCTTCAAGACCGTTAGCAAGGGGTTGAAACGCCTGAATAATACAGTGCAGATAAATCGGATTTAATATTTTACACAGACCGTCTTCACCTTTTGTAATAACACCGTAGGTTACCAGTTCACTGATGATCTCATTGTGGAGGTTATAACGCTTGCCTTCGTCAGAAAATGCTATATCCATTAACATCTTCTCAAATCTGCGATCTCTACGTATATTCGTAATGAGATGGTCAATGTTTGTGTTACGTTCTTCAAGCAGACGTGCATGTGCATGTAAAAAGTGTGAAATCTTAATAGTGTCGCTTTTGGGTATCTCAAGTTCGTCTGTCAGTATCTGGGCTAATCTATTGACAAGGAATGGTTGTCCAGCAGTTTGTTTATGTAGTATCTCAATCACTTCTGGTGCAAATGATTGCCCAACTTCATCGGTGTATTGAGCAAGTAATTCTTGTACTTGTAGGAGTGTGAAGTTAGGTAATGTGAATTCATCTTGTATGTTAAATGGTGAGATTGAGCGGTCATAATTCAGTTGTGTGATGCTTTTCACACCGACAATACTGACACTATATGGGGATCGAACATAGCTATCGGTAAGATATATTCGGCGGAGTGTATGTAGAAAATCGCTTAAGACAGATTGCGGGATGCCATCAAACTCATCAATGTTAAGTACGATACGTGGGACTTCAGTTGGGTCATTCTCACGAAATAGCAAACTTGGTAATTTCCTGAAGAAACGCCTCATTGCAACATTGTCGGTGATTTTAGTAGTATCTAATAATTCTACAAGTTCGGATGATAGTTTAAGATTTCGTTTCTCATAGATAGTTTCAATTTCTTCACGGATATCATCAAAGATATCGGTATAAAAAAGATCGGGGGGACGATTTTTATATGCCTCAAAATTGAGTTGAGCTGGAAAATAAGCGATTTCTTCATCTATCAGTGTATTGAATGCGTTTTTGAAGAATGTGGTTTTTCCAGTTTGTCGTGGAGCGAAAAGGACGATATATCGTCCCTGTTTTACGCGGTTTATATAATCGGCAATTTCCTCCCTACGCGAAACAACATAATGTTCTTTGATATTAACTGGTCCGTATGTGCCAAATATTCTCATCTTTTATGCTCTATATAATATTCTTTCAGAATTTCGGATTGAACAGATAATCATCCAACTTCTCTTGGACGAATTCAGCATTATGGTCAAGTTCGCTGTTTTCAAAAGCAGTTTCACAACCTGTTTGATACTTCAAACGTCTTCCTGAACGGAGCCAACGTATGCGGTGAATCATTGCAATCATGTGCCGTGGTTCGTCGGACTGGTTTGGCACACCTCGATGCCAAAGTCGCATGTCTCGAATTAAGGCACTGCCTTTCTTAGCATTACCTCGGATTGGTGGAGCGATTTCACGACGTTCTGCTTCATGAGCATCATCAATTTGCCGTCCACTGACATCCAGATGTGATCCAGGCCACAGTTCTACACTTCCGTTCTCCTCCATTGTATCCTGAGGAGAGATATTGACAACCACTTCTGCTGTGGGATGTGCCATTTTCTGGTTTAGCCATAAATGATCACCATCTCTGTGTAACGGCTGTGTGCCACTACCCGGACAGTTCGTATTACCGTTGTAAAAATTATTGTAGACTCCCTCTCCAAGAAGTGCCTTCGTTACCTGCACAACGAAAGGATTTGCCACTATGTCCTTGAAGATATAAGGGGCAAATGGAGGCGGTCCCTGCTGAAGATGCCCTTTGAGCATTCCTGCCCCGCCCCAACGTTCGGCTTTAATCAATTTTCGTGAATCCGCATCCATCCGTTCTCGCAAAATATCCAAATGCTCATGGTTAATGATGTTCTCAATAACAACAAATCCATCGACGTGTATTGCTTCCACTGCTTGATTGACGTGCTTATCCGATAGTTTACCTGAGGATAATTCTTTAGGTTTTACTGTTATTTCCACTGAAAAATTCCTCATAAAGTGCTTGTACGGCAGCTTCCATATCTGTTGACTTTACGCCAAACATCATGCTAACCTCATTTGAACCTTGGTTGATTATTTCTATGTTGACATCTGAATTTGCCAATGCACTTGTTGCTCGTGCGGCAACGCCAACTGTATGCTGCATACCTTCACCAACAACCATAATGAGAGATAACTCTCGTTCAACAGATATATCTTCTGGAGCAAGTGTTTGTCGAATCTTTTCAACAACTCTTTTCTCTTTATCTGCAGGTAAGTTTTCTTCGCGGAGGATGACAGACATATTGTCTATACCAGATGGGACATGTTCGAAAGAGATATTTTCGCCTTCCAATATCTGTAATAGTCGTCTACCAAAACCGATCTGTCGGTTCATGAGATATTTGCTGAGATAAATGCAACAGACATTGCTCATGGCTGCAATACCGACTACTAGAGTTTCCCTTGAATTGCAGTGAGGGACAATCAATGTTCCAGCAGCTTTTGGATTATTGGTGTTTTTTATATGCACAGGGACCATTGCACGATACACAGGTTCAAGTGCCTCATCGTGAAATACTGAAAAACCTGCATAAGAGAGTTCGCGCATCTCACGGTAGGTTAGTTCTGAAATCGGCGCGGGATCCGATACAATAGATGGGTTTGCTGCGAACACAGAGTCAACGTCTGTGAAATTCTCATACACTTCTGCCCGAACAGCACCCGCAAGAATCGCACCGGTAATGTCAGAACCACCACGCGAAAATGTTACAACGTGCCCTTCCTTTGAATAACCAAAAAATCCTGGAAAAATTGTAATTCCTTGACGTTCTCTAAGAGAACGTAAACGGTTGTACGCTTCAGGAAGAACTTGTGCATTACCCGGTTCATCGGAGAGGAGTAATCCAGCTTCCTTCGGGTTCACATAATGTGCATCTACACCGCGTTCCTGCAACACTTGTGCAATTAGACGGGCACAATTGTCTTCGCCACCTGCTTTCATTGTGTCCATATAGAGATCAGCATCATCTATGCTGTTTTCAAGACGTTCTGTTAGATCACGGGCAATAGGTTCAATAACCTCGGCGGGTAACTCCAATTCAGTAGCGATATTTCGGTAACGTTCAATAGCTTCTGCACACTCAGATGCCCCAATTTTCCCCATCAAACGTTCTGATGCAGCCGCTATGAGTAGATCGGTTACTTTGATGTCTTGGCTGTGACGTTTCCCAGGTGCTGATACTACGATTATACGACGTGACGGATCAGCGGTGATGATGTCGCACACTTGACGAACTTGATCTCCTGTCGCAAGGGAACTCCCACCAAATTTAGATACTTTTAACAATCCTTATCCTCCATTAACAATAAAATTTGTTGGTGATAATTATAACACAGTTCTAATTAATAGTGAAAGGGATTCATGAATCATAAAGATTAGAGATTAGGTTTTATGTCTGGAGTAAACAGGATGTTTAATAAAAGGAAAGGCAGGTGCCATTATGGTAGCACCTGCTTGTATGTATCAATTTAGTTGTGTTGGGGATCGCAATTCTCATGGGTCCACCAGAACTACCTCTTTCGAGTTTGCCCATCAAACGGAGTCCGGAGATCGTATTTTCCTTCTTCAAGAACTGGGAGTGTGCCATCATTTACCATCAATTCCAGTGGCAATTCCTTTGTCTCCATCGGCATATTGACGACATTTTTAATACGTAATGATTCATAAATCCCCATCATTATTTCAATAGTATAACGTGCTTGTTCACCTCTGCCTCGGTGCGTTGGGATTTTTCCTTCTATCCACTCAATCAGTTCTTGAAACTGATTTTTAGGTTCAGGTGGTGGAGTAATTGTCTGCCAACCTTTGGCATCTCCGTTTTGGAGCATCACTGTTCCGTTATCTCCATTGCGAATTTGTCCCTCCGTTCCAGCAATTACAGGCATAGGAACAGGTGGTTCAGGTAGATCACCCTCATAGATAGCACGTGCGCCACCTTCAAAGCAAACTAATCCCATACAGAGATCTTCACAGATTGTTCGGCGTTCCCACCGATCTGTTGTGCGAGATGTCGTCCCGATAACCCAAAGTGTTTCGGGATCCGACAATTGAAAACGCCAACTATCTATTGCGTGAGTTCCCGTATTAAGTAGACCTGCGTGTGCTTTTCCACGGTGATGAAGGGTTGTCGGTGTGCCGATTGCTCCTGCTGCGACAAGTCTTTGAATCTCGATATTTGCAGGACTGTATCTGCGTTGGTGTCCGATGACAAGTTTGACATTGTTCTGTTCACATGCTTCCAGCATGTCATCTGCCTGACCGAGTGAAGCGGACATCGGTTTCTCACCTAAAATTCCTTTGACACCAGCCTTTGCTGCAGCAACTGTGGCTTCAGAACGGGGTCCCTGCCACGTTGTAATACTGATTATGTCCAAATCCTCTTTTGCCAACATTTCATCAACATCAGTATAGGTAGCAGGGACATCGAACTCATCGGCAAGACGTTTTGCGGATTCTTCATATATATCCATCGCTGCTACGATTTCAGTATTCGATTGTTTTTGCCAGGATCTGGAATGGGAACGACCCATGCCACCACAACCGATGATCCCAATACGATATGTCTGATTCGTCGCCATATTTGTCTCCTTAGATTCTGTTAAACGTACGGTCAGAAAAGTTTAGCATAATGTATCAATTTCTTCTGTTTGCGTCAACATGTTTTAACCGAACAATTCTGTATTGACGGTATCACTGTTATCTGATAAAGTGAAAGTCAATAAGCACATATCAAGTCATCAGAACAAATGTGCAAAGTAGCGAGTGATTATGTAGTGAATACGTGTTTGATAGTTTTTGCTAAAAATCCGATCCCAAACCGAGTCAAAACACGGCTGCTTCCAAGAATATCCCCAGAACAGGCAGCATCGTTATACCGCGCGTTTCTGATGGATTGGTGCGAGGCTCTTACAGAACTTCCAAATACAGATGTGGTGATTGCGTATACACCACCCGAATGCAAATCCGAATTACAAGCATTGATAGGGAACGATGTTACTTACATTTCACAAACAGGTTCAGACCTTGGTGAGCGGCTTACTTCGGCAACGCAATGGGCAACAGAAAACGGATATGGCAAGATATTACTTGTCGGTTCTGATAGTCCGACATTACCTTTAACGTATATTTCTCAAGCGACAGATGGACTTGATTCTTGTGATATTGTTATCGGTCCAAGTATGGATGGGGGTTATTACCTTATCGGTTTTGCAACAGAGGGTCTTAATGAGAGAGTTCCGTTCATCTTTGAGGATATTGCGTGGAGCACGCCACAGGTTTTTCAGCAGACAGTAAAACGTATTTCTACAATGAACGTAACACTCAAACTTTTACCACTTTGGTACGACGTAGATACACCTGAAGATTTATCATTTTTACATACGCACCTCTCTGCAATTCGACTCGCAGAAGGAACAGTGCAAGCAATTAGAACGGAAAAGTTGTTAACAAAGATTTTAAAGGAGGATTAGATATGGGGCAATTAGATGGAAAAGTTGCAATTGTAACAGGAGGAAATAGAGGAATTGGAAAAGGAATAGCGAAAGGACTTGCTGCTGAAGGGGCAAGTTTGACTATCGCTGCAAGGGATGCAGAACTACTAACGCAAACGGCAGATGAACTTCGCGAAAACGGAACGAAAGTCCTTACTGTACCAACTGATGTCACTGAAGAGGAACAGATTAAGACTCTCTTTGATAAAGCGATGGCAGAATATGACCGCCTTGACATCCTTGTGAATAATGCTGGTGCGTTTGATGGTGGTCCGATAGACGAACTATCCACTGAGGCATGGGACAAGGTGATAAGTGTGAACTTACGCGCGCCATTTCTCTGTTCCCGTGAAGCGATGCGGATTATGAAAGCACAAGGTGAAGGTGGACGCATTATAAACGTCGGTAGTATCTCTGCACACAGGGTTCGTCCTAACACTGCACCTTACAGTTCAAGCAAATTCGGGATATGGGGGTTAACGCAAGTAACTGCGTTAGAGGGTAGACCTCACGGAATTACTGCAAGCTGCTTACAACCCGGTAACACTTATGTTGAACGGATTCAGAACCGTCCACAACCCCCGTCTGAACCAATGATGGATGTTGACGCACTTGCACAAGCTGCTGTACTTATGGCAACGCTGCCACCGAATATCAACATGTTGGAGGCAACGGTGCTACCCGTTGAACAACTCTATGTTGGTCGTGGATAACACTTAAGTAACCGCAATGGATTATTTTCACGTTGACATACGGACATTAGGAGTGATTTTATGCAAGTAAATAGAACTCAATTCATGGAAGAAGGCTATCTCGTTTTACGAGAAGTAATTCCTCCTGACCAACTGAATGCACTGCGGGAAAGTTACGAATTGATGGTGACACGTCAACGCGATATATGGGTGAAAGAACGGCATCCAAACGACCCACCCGAAGGCGCATGGGAGACTTCAGCACAACCACGTTTGAACCTTGGACGTGAACCGCTTGCTGGACTCGTTGACGATAAAACTGCAAGTGCTGTTGAAATTTGGGCACACGAAAATATGCAACATGTCAGTAGCGAATTACTCGGTGAGGAAGATGCGGGAGTAACCGAAATGATGCTAATGTGTAGTCCAGTAAGGGAACACGGACCTGCTGCTTGGCATCGTGATCTTCACCCAATTGATACTGCACCACTACAAGGTTATATTGACGATATACTCGAAACGGGTCCTCGGTACGTACAATGGAATCTTTCGCTTTACGACGACAATGTCTTATGGGTTATACCGGGTAGCCACCTGAGAGTGAACACACAGCAGGAAAATGATCAATTGTTAACAGATCCTCGATCACCATTGCATGAGGGTATACAAACACATCTTAATGCGGGTGACGGTGTTGTTTATATTTTACCTATCTTACATTGGGGTAGTAATTACAGTCCAAAGTTGCGCCGCACAATACATGGAGGATTTTCAAACTTTACGCACTATCCAACGCTTGACTACATAGAATATCTGTCCCCAAGAGTTCAAGAGATGTTTGATCGGTGGAATGCGCGCAGTCATCAGATGCAGAAGTGGACAGAGAACGCTCTCCGATCTGTGATTGAAAAAGATGCGTCTGCATATCATGCTGCTTTTGAAAACTTACATCCTGGTAGAGGTGATAAAGGAAAAATGTTATCTACAGTCTTTTTATGTAAGGCTGCCTGTTTTGTCGCACTGACACATGGATGTGAACTTGAAGACATTCCAGATGATTTGCGAAATCGTGGAAATGGGTTTCATTCTATCACATTGAATTGGGGACCTCCCTTTGCCGAAGAACGTTTCACACGGGAGGAGGCTGCCACCCTCTGGGAACGTTTCAAACCGCTTGACGCACTTCTTAAGACGGATGAAGAGCAATTTTTGCCAGGTTTTCAATCAGGACCGATGCGGTACTATTTCAATGAGATGCCATCAAACTACGGTGTTGCAGATTTCATCACAAGTTGGCAAGATTGAAAGCAATTCTATATTTCTATAAGCGTAAGCCTAACATTCCGCTTAGGTAAAAATAGGCTTCCTCGGTGTATTGAGGCAGATTCTCTGGGTCTTCAACCTCCAATTCCAATGTCAAGTCACCTTTATAGTCTATGTCTTGAAGTGTTGCTATAATCTTTTGAAGATGAAGTTCCCCACGTCCAATACCGACAGACACACTCCCGATGTGATCTTTGAGATGCACTGCATAGATACGCGACCCAAACTGACGAATAGCGGCAAGCGTATCCACACCAGATGTATGAAAGTGTCCAGTATCAATGCATACACCCACACGTTCATCGGGAATAGCATCTAACACCTGTTGGAAATCCGTCGGTTGCTCGAGAACATTGCCGTGATGCGGTTCAAGAGTCAATATGATTTCGCTATCTTCAGGTATTCGTGCCAATACTTCCTGCACACAAGCGATCACTCTGTCCAATGCACCGGCTTCTGTTCTACGTTGTGCACCACTTGTTGTCAGATGTGTTGCGTTTAGTTTCTCGGCAATGTCTACACATTTTGCTATTGCTTCTGCCCGTGCTTCTACGTCTTCACTATTGCTACCTCCCCAACCGGGAGGATATAGTCCAGCACACCTCATGTTTGATTTTTCAATACTCTTTTTCATTCCTTCCACGTCAAAAGCGTGAACAGCATCCACACTCCAGATGAGGGGTCCGTGAATTTCCATAGCACGGTAACCGATTTTCGGTGCATATTGCAATGTTGCTGCTACCTCGTCATCGGCATAACCTCGGTAGCAGATAGAAGCACAAATAATGTCCATATAAATTCATCCTTTCCGTTGGAGTGTTTGTTATTCAGGAATTGTAGCATTTGATGTGTAGGTTAAGTCCCATAGGAGTATTGTGTCGTCACCGCTTGTACTTGCGAGTGTTTTTCCATCCGGACTGAATGATACATCCTTAATGATATGTGTATGTCCCACAAGAACTCGCATTTGTTTTTCGGTTGCAATATCCCACAAACGAATTTTATTATCATTGCTTCCACTTGCGATTGTTTTTCCATTCGGACTATACGAAACACAGAGAACCCAATTCTGTGTTTTTAAAGTATTCTTGAGTGCGCCTGTTGCTACATCCCACAAGCGGATCGCACCTGTATTCACGCGACTCCTCTCTCCCCAACCCTCCGCACTTGCGAGTGTTTTTCCATCTGGACTGAATGCTATGCTACGGATGACACTTGTAGTAACACCTTGATTCGTAAAGATTTGTTGATGTGTGCCTGTTACGACATTCCATAGACGAATGGTGCCATCCTTTGAAACACCTACACTGGCAAGGGTGTGTCCATCTGGACTAAATTCCACACTCTGCACAGGATTCTTATGACCAATTAGAGTTTGCTTGAGTTTTCCTGTAGCAGCATCAAATAAGTTGACTTTCCCATTGTGTCCAGTGTCTGCGAGGGTGGTACCATCCGGACTGAAAGAAAACTTACTTTCATTAGAGCTACTACGGAATTTTTTTAATCCTTTGTGTGTATCTGTATCCCACAAACGGACGGTTCTGTACCAACCTTTGCTTGCGAGTGTTTTTCCATCTGGACTGAATGCAACCCTGGAAACACCTCGTTTGTACCCTATGAATGTTTTCTTATGTTTACCCGTTACCGGATCCCACAACAGGACAGTCCCGTTTGCTCCTCCACTTGCAAGGGTTGTTCCATCAGGACTAAAGGATACACTATACTGATTAACAGTATGTTGGACAATTGATTTTTGTTTTCCTGTCATTACATCCCAAAAGATTATTGCATTACCTACCGAGTCTTTCCAACCCACACTTGCGAGTGTTTTTCCATCAGGACTAAATGTCACTCCTGAAATACTCAAGTTATGTCCTTTGATTGTTTTCTTGCGCTTACCAGTATCTATATCCCATAGTGATATAGTTTTGTCGCCACTACCACTTGCAAGTATTCTTCCATCGGGACTGAATGCAAGGGTTGAGATAGTCTTTTTATGTCCTTTGAGGATTTGCTCTTGTTTTTCTGATTTAACATCCCATAAGATAATAGTACCTCTGTATCCACCACTTGCGATTGTTTTTCCATCCGAACTAAATGATAAACACCTTACAGCTTCTTCGTATCCTGTTAGTATATGCATTTGCTCACCTGTTGCAACATCCCATAAGAAGATAGATTCACTACGAAGCGGACATGCGAGAATTTGTTCATCTGGACTAAATGTACTTTCCCCGTTAAAAGCATGGTATTGTCCCTTGAATGTTTTCTTATGTATATTTGTTTCAACATCCCATAGGTTAATTTCATGGAATGTCGCACCTATGAGTGTTTTCCCATCCGAACTAAACGACACACTGTCGAATCCAAATCTACTTCCTATGTATGTCTTCTCATGTTCTCCAGTGGCAACTTCCCATACACGTATACTCCCATCATCACTTGCACTTGCAAGCAGTTTACCATCAGCACTGAACGTAATGTTATTAATAGTGTCTGTATGTCCAGCAAGTAGGGTGCGCGGTTCCCCTGTTTGCACATCATAAAGCCAGACACCTATAGAACTAATGCCTGCCAATAACGTGCCATCTGGCGAATACTTAATCTTAGAGATGCTGCTTTTTCCAATCCGTGCAATTGCACCTTCAGGTAAGTGCCACTGCGGAGAGTCGTAGGAAAAAGTATCCGGTTGGTTTCGCATTGATATAAAACTAATAATCAATATGACTGAAACAACGCTAAAAGTTAGAATAATGAGAATTAGTCTGAATTTCATAAAATTAGACTCCATCTTAGATGACTTAAAAAGTGTTCCAACATTTAATTCGTCTAATCCCTCTGCGGTTTTGCATTTATTATCGGTGTAAGATCCCAGAGGACGACTTCACGATCACTGTTCCCAGTTGCGAGTGTTAGACCATTTGGACTAAATGCCATACTATTGGTAATGTGTTTCTTATCCATGAAAGTTTGCACACGTTGTCCTGTAACAACATCCCAGATTCGAATGGTATAACCATCACTATCACATGCCAAAATTCTTCCTGCGGTGTTGAAGGACACTCCCCAATTTGTGCCTCTACGTCCGGATAGTATAAACTTTTGTTTACCTGTGGGAATATCCCAAATTCGGACTGTACCATCTATACCTATGCTCGCAAGTTTAGTTTCATCCGAATTGAATAATAGATAATAGATTCCGCCAGTATGACCAATGAGTGTACCTATGTGTTTGTCTGTTGCCATTTCCCACAACCGGATAGTACCATCTCCACTTCCACTTGCAAGGATGTTTCCATCGGAGGTAAACGTAACACTAGAGATATAATCTGTATGTCCCGTTATTGTTTTCTTATGTTTTCTTGTGGTAGCGTTCCATAGACAAATTGTATTGTCTCCACTTCCACTTGCGAGAGTTTTACCATCCGGACTAAACGCTACTGTAGAAACATAATCTGTATGCCCCCTAAAATAGACAGGTATTCCTGTGGTAGTATCCCACACACGGACAGTTTTATCCATAGACCCATTAGCAAATTTTCCTCCATCCGGACTTAATGCTACGTTTGATCCGTATGGTTTTTTACTTTGGGGTATTCGGGACTGATTTGCAATCATATTTTCTGTATATAAGTTCACAATCTCAGCTGTATGCTTTTTGAGGGTTTGCTTGTACTTACCTGTGGTTGCGTTCCACAGATGGATGGGTGAACGGTCACTCGTAATAGCAAGCGTTTTTCCATCTGGACTAAATAACACACTTTCAACAGCATTTATATAGACAATATTTGGATTTTCTATTCCCTGCGTAATCAAAGCTGGACCAATCTGAATGCGTCGTTTGGCACCTTCAGGCAAATTATCTCCCTGACCGGTAGAATCTTGGGAATAACTAAAGGGAAGCCAAACCGTTGATACAATAAATAGTAATATAAGAGTGAAAGACGATGTTGTATTCATATTAATTCTCGCTTTTGATATTATCATCTTAATATAAAGTGAACTTTGAAATTATTGTGACACATTTTCTGTAGGAGCGATCTCCGATGCGCGACAAAACTCACGGGTAGGAAGGAATCGGAGTTCCTTCCTACCAACTCAAAATGGACTGTTAATTCTAAAGTTTACTATAGTTTTCAAGTCTTTATTCTCCAGATACCATGCTCTGGATTTTCTATGAAACCATCAACTTGTAGATCTTCCATCGCGCGATTGGCATAACGATATAACTTACTTTTGCTTATCGTTTCTGCATGCCTTCCACCTAAGCCCTCAGAGAGTTCCGCATCTGTTAGACTTAAACGAGATGCAAGCTCAACCACGAGAGCCATCCGTTCCCATTCCTTCCCATCAGCAAGAATTTCAAGAATAGGTTTTTCAAGTTCCTTTTTTCCTGTTATACTCATTTGTTTTACGTCCTCCTTATTTAATTTCCTTATCTCAACTTCTTTGGTAAGAAGAGCGTTTACCGCTTTTCTGTTATTTGGTCCAGTATTATTCTGGAACAACCATTGGCTTACCAAGCATATCAATAATCTTCACAGCGACGCGAGCATCAAGGCGTGGCAGCGATATCCTGTATTTTTCTTCGGATTATGACCGCGCATCAATGCACCGTGTTCGCCCCAATTGTCAATTAATGTCATACTTTAAGTGCCTATTCTTGTCATTATCAGCACTTGTAAATTTATTCTGAATGGTGGAATATATGCAACTATCATGCTTTATACCGTATGGAAGATTAGATTTGGTGACTGTGTCAATTCTTTGGCTTTGGCGCAGGTTTTGATAC
>VYFM01000541.1 GCA_009842375.1 Candidatus Poribacteria bacterium
TTCTTAAAACTGAATAACCCTGGAAAGACCACTTTATAGTTGGTAATAATTCGCAGACGTGCTATAATTCTCCTATATTATAGAACTATTACTAAAGGAAAGCCCTGATGAATGAAACCTCAATAGAACTACTTAAATCACTTACACAAGCAGATGGAATCCCCGGTTATGAGTCGGAAGTCCGAGAAGTATTTCGTGATGCTGTCTCCGATGTTGGTCCTATAGAGACTGATAAATTAGGAGGTGTTTTTTGCACGCGCTCTGGTAGTGCAGAAAATCCACGTATCTTACTTGATTCGCATTTAGACGAAATCGGTTTTGTAGTGCAAAATGTTACGGACAACGGGTTTGTTAAGTTCCTCCCTCTCGGTGGATGGTGGGGACACACCCTCTTAGCACAACGTGTCAATATTACAACGAAGTTAGGGAAGATTCCTGGTGTGATCGGTTCAACACCTCCTCACCTTCTATCGGGTTCACGGGATAAAGTATTAGAGATAAAAGACTTATTTATTGATGTAGGAGCTGAGAACGAAGAACAGGCGGTGGAGGAGTATGGAATTTTACCCGGTTGTCCAATTGCCCCTTACGGTCCGTTTATGCAGTTGAAAAATGAGAAGTTGCTGACAGCGAAAGCATTTGATAATCGAGTCGGTGTTGCGATTGTTATTGAAGCACTTTTACGTCTTGAAGATCATCCTAACACTGTTATCGGTGCGGGAAGTGTGCAGGAAGAAATTGGATTACGAGGAGCAAGGACTATGGTTGCAAGTGTAGAACCTGATCTCGCCATTGTGCTTGAAGGTCCCCCGGGTGATGATACGCCAGGATTAAGCGTTGGAAATTCAATGGGAAAACTCGGTGGTGGAGTTCAAATTCGGATAATCGATTCCTCAATGATTGTGAATCCGAAATTGGCAGATTATGTAGTAGAGACAGCAAAGAAACATGAGATACCGTATCAGCTTGGTGTACGTCAATCTGGTGGAACAGATGGGGGTGCAATCCATCAATTCGGTAGAGGTGTGCCATCTGTTGTCCTCGGTGTGCCATCACGTTATATCCATAGCCATGTCTCCATTATCAACATAGACGATTACAATGCAGCGTTAGACTTGACGATGCATCTTGTCCGTGAAATTGACTCTTCAGTTGTGGAAGGATTTCTGTTCGGTTAGGTACATATAGTAAGTGTGTTTCTTGTAGAGAGGATATAGTATGGCAATCTTACCAAAAGTCTCATTTTGCAATCATGAAATCAGTAAGTTGTTGATTGGGGATAATCCGATTTACGGTTATTCTCACTTTAATAAACTTCTTTCACAACATCAACAGGAGTTTCATACACCACGACAGGTTGTTGCTACACTCAAACGTGCTGAGGAAGTTGGCATTAATGGTTGGCAGAATAGCGTAACGGAACGTTCAATGTCAGACCTACAGCGTTACCGAGATTCGGGTGGCACGATGCACTGGTTTTGTCTCAGTTGGAGTTCTGTATGGTACGAGGAACCGGACACGGTTTTTGAAGATGCGAAACATAATCCGTTTGGTATGGCACCGCACGGTGGGGGTGTAGGACAACGATGTCTACGGGAAAACAGGCTTGACCACTTACAAGATATATTGAAACGAATTCGAGATACGGGTAATCTTGTCGGTTTATCTGTCCATGACCCCAAACTCGTCCATATAGCAGAAGATGAAGCGTGGGATATAGACTACTATATGACGGCACTCTATAACCTACACGGTGGAAGTCAAAAATTTACGGAAAAGTTCGGCTATGCTCCTTTAGGGGAGATCTATGCCAGAGAAGACCGCGATGAGATGTGTAAAGCAATCCAACGCACAGATAAACCATGCCTTATCTTCAAAGTACTTGCTGCAGGTCGGGTAATTGGGAGTTCCCAACAAATTCGTGAAGAGTTGAAATTCGCTATAGAGAACTCAAAACCAAATGATGTGCTGTTACTCGGTATGTATCAGCAATTCAGTGATCAAATTGGGGAGAATGCTGCGTTGATTACAGAAATTTGTGCATCAATATAACATATACGGGTAAATTTGTGATGATAGAGGTCAGGACTGCAGATTCGTCTTGATAGTTGTTCTGTTTCAAAAAAGATAGGAGAAGTAAAATGTATAAGTTTCAGGTGCGTATGGTAATTGGCATGGTATTATTGCTGACTTTTGTAATTCCAACTACTGTCTTAGCACAGTTGGGAAATCAACGGAATCCTGACTATATTGGAGGTCCTTGGATTTACACAGCTGTTCCTTGTGATAACATAAATTGTGATAACACTGATAGTGTAAATATAGACTTCCTTTCACGGTATACTGATAAGAAGGTAGCAGAAATTAATTTTGCAAAAGGCAAATCCAAACCGGAGGAAATATTGTTCCTCGGCGGTCGTTTAACTTGGCATGCAGGTTTTTTGGAGGACGACATCACATCTTTACTGATAATGTAGGTGATCTTGTTGACGGTGCTGAATTAAATCCACAAGGATATTCAAATGCTGTATTCTACGGAATTATTGTCCTCAATGTCAATAAATCCTCTGATGTATTAATGCAGCTTGGATATAGTGCTTACGCAAAAGTATGGTTAAATGGTGAAGTTGTTTATGAATCTGAAGATAGAATGTGGGATGAACCGGCAGATATGATACAACGTTTTTCAGTACCCGTAAAAAAAGGAAAAAACCTATTGATGACAAAAGTTGTAGAAGGTATTGGTTGGAACCTGTTTGTTAATATCCACACCAATTTCACTGTCTCTTATCGGATGAGGAATGGGAAAATAATTCATGACGATATCCTACCTGTTGAACCTTCAACGTCAACGATTTCAACTCGTTGGGCATCTTTAAAAAAGGGAGATCGTTTCTAAAATAAGATACCCATTTTGAGCAGAATACTATAATTAACCCAAGTTGCTACCTATAAGATTTTGACATGCAGATACCGTTTTTTATCGTGAATAGTTCATTATTTACCGAGATTTGTAGCGCAAACTGTCAGTTTGCGTGCTCACAGGCACAATCTGACAGATTGTGCTACGTAGCAACTTGAGTTATAATTAGAGGAATTAATATTGTCAAATTGATTGGAGACTGAAAATGGAGATGCGGACGTGTGGTAAATCTGGTATTGAGATTTCTCCGATGGGTATCGGTTGTTGGTCTTATGGTGGCGGTGATTACTGGGGACCACAGGCACAATCAGATGTTACTGCTGTAGCACACGCTGCATTGGATGCCGGTATCAACTTTTTTGATACCGCAGAAGGGTATAACGTAGGACGTAGTGAAGAGGCAATCGGGGTTGCGTTAAATGGTAGACGACACGAAGCAGTCATCGGAACGAAAATCAGTACACCCGATCCTTCAAAGATACGTGAACGTTGTGAAGCCAGTTTAGAACGCTTACATACAGATTATATTGACATCTATATGATACATTGGCCTCATGACGAGTTCCCAATTGATGCGAGTATGGCTGAGTTGACGAAACTCAAGGAAGACGGACTTACACGGGCTATCGGTGTAAGTAACTTTGGAGTATCGCAACTAACTGCAGCACTCCATACAGGAACGGAACTGGCAGTAAACCAAGTCTGTTATAACCTCTTGTCCCGTGCAATTGAGATAGAGCTTATGCCTATGTGTCGAGAGCATGGTATCGGCATATTGGGATATATGCCGCTGTTGCAGGGAATATTGACAGGCAAATACAAATCCGCTGAGGAGATACCACCGATGCATTCTCGTTTCAGACATTTCCGTGATGAGAGACCGATGGCAACGCATGGTGAAGAGGGTGCAGAGAAAGAGATGTTTGAGATCCTTGAAAGCATCCGAAAAATCGCAAATGCGGAAAATATACCGATGAGTAGACTTGCAATCGCTTGGACTATGGCAAAACCGGAAATTACTTGTATGCTTGTAGGCACAAGAAATATAGGTGAATTAACAGAAAACCTACATGCTATTGAATATACACCCTCAAGCGATGTGATGGAACAGTTGGATAAATTGACAGCCCCACTATTAGAAAAAATGGGAGCAAATCCGGATTATTTCACAGGGAAACGAATACGTTAATTTTCTGCGAAAATCGTGCTTACAAACCCCTCCTACAAGACAGGAAAAGAAAGGATGGATTTATGGCAGACCATATCGGTATAAGATTTAACAAAGATTTTGGTAAACCTCTATCAACTGATGCATCTGACCTTACATATACAAATGCTGATGGCAAACCTGTTGTCCCTTTGACTCAGGAACAGAAATATATCTTTGATAAAAATGGATGGCTACTGTTTCCGGGAGTACTGATGGAATCTGAGATTGAGGAGATGCGAGACTTTTGTTATCGATTAAAGCAAGGCGATGATACGATTCCTGGGCATCACCGTTCCACCTACGGCGGTCCTTTAGAAGCATTGATGGATCATCCTGTGGTTGTTGCATTTGCTAATGAATTTCTGGCAACTCCTTATTTAGCCTCAGAAACATGTTACGGATTTCGGATGGAAATGAGTTTTTTGGCGTTGCGTTCTACAACGGACAATCCTCCTTATGCATTTGGTCCGCATAACGGCAACGGCATGCTTCGTATGCCAGGAGATTGCCATCAATACCAATGTTTACCGGGACAGGCATACAGCGGTTTGACACGCGTCGTATGGGAACTTAACCCGGTTGGAAAAGAGGATGGAGGTACGATGTTCATTACAGGTAGTCATAAAGCTGCGTACACTGCACCAGAGGTTGTCCGGAAACAAGAATGGGAGTTTTGGGATACCTATTCTTGTCCTGCGGGATCAGTTATCATCTTTACAGAAGCAATTACACACAGTGGACAACCTTGGAGAAATCCTGATACAGATCGAGTTGCTATCTTCAATGCCTATAACTCAGTTGATAAACGGTGGACACTTTCACAACCACCACAAGCATTACTTGAAACGATGCCGCCTAAACGTCAATCACTATTCCGTGATGCTTTTGTGAAAGGTAATGTGACTGGAACAGAATTTAATATGTCATTGTAATCTCATGCCAATATCAACGAGGAACAAATATGACACCGAAACAACGTTATCTATTTGATGTAACAGGCTACCTACATCTGAAAAACGTCATCACTGATGCCTTAGCAGAGGCTGCTGAGGCAGTTGATAGATATATCACTACACCACCTGATGAATTGCCACCAGGATTTGAACAGCGTGGACTTCATCAGCACGGGTTCGCTTTTGACAAGTCGCTGGAATGTTTGACGATGCATCCTGCAATATGGCACATTATCAAGGAGTTGACAGACAATCAACCTCGGTTTGGTAGAGGTTCACTCAAGCACGACAAACATGATTTGTGGAAGGCAGGAGAGAACGCACATGTGAATCCGGGTGGATTGCACTGCGCGCGTGATGATTACGGATGGTATAGCACTCGTTATGAAGCGGGTAATGGTCGTATTTACTGCGATAATTTTGTGTGTTTTCCCTATTTTACGGATGTCTATCCGGGTGATGGTGGTCTTATCGTTATTCCCGGTTCCCATAAGAGCGAGTTTGATCGTCCGAAGCAGTTGTTAACACTTGATCAAGCGGATGGTATTGATCCGATTGATGATCCTGTTTTTGTGAATATCACACCGAAGGCTGGGGATATTGTGATTATCTCGGAGTTGCTAACCCACGGTGTCCTGCGGTGGAAACCGAAGGATAGAGATAGGCGGTTTCTCGTTCTGCGGTATTTTCCACAGTTCTCAGGTAGACATGCTTTTCCCCAACCTATATTGGATCGACTATCTCCTGAGACGTTGGAATTGATAGCGTCTGAACCTTACGGACACATGAAGGAAATTGTGAAGCAGGACGAGGTTAGGTTGACGGTTTAAAAGTGTTCGGGGCACTAACAAAGGACCAATCAATACCGAATACACGGAGCGAAACAGGTAATAAAAAAAGAACAAATTATCTCCCAGGATTTAAACGTGATGCATGGAACTTTAGTTTTCGCTGGTACTCGCGTGCCAGTTGAAAGCCTGATTCAGCACCTTATCGCAGGTGACTCGCTTGATGTATTCCTTGATAATTTCCCGACGGTTTCACGTGAGCAAGCGGTTGCTTATTTGCAGATGACTTTGGAGTTGTTGATGCGCGTGTTGCTTAATGAGCATCTACCTTACAGACTGAGGGTGCTTTTCCCTAATACAATTGAAGTTGGTTACGGTTGGATATCAAGGATGGAAGGCTAGGATAAAAGCACGCGCACTGTTGAATGTGGGAAAGTGCTTATTGGTTGCTCGCAACCTTAATCCGATTCTGTGCACGGGCAAGGGCTGCCTCTGCGCTGGGACGATTCAGGTCGGGGGAATCTTCAGCGAGTTGTTCTTTAGCGCGTTCAAGGGCACTTTCTGCACGTGCAACGTCAATATCCGATGCCCATTCCGCTGTTTCAACTAACACAGTGACTCCTGTGCGGAGCACTTCAAAAACCCCACCACTTGTCGCCATAGAACGTAGTGTATCCGAAAACTCATTGATACGAATTTCACCAACATCTAATGCTGTAAGAAAAGGGATGTGACCATATAGAATCTGGAAGTTGCCTTCCACACCTGGTGCTTGAACGCTGGTCACATCACCTTCATATATCAGTTTTTCCGGTGACCGAATTTCAAGGTGAAAACTTCTGCTTTGCATAAGATTATGTCTCTTTCTGAAAGCCGATTGCCAATAACCTAATCCGCTGCTTCTTCTAATTCTGCTTCTTTCGTTTGCTCAAATGCTTCATCAATAGTGCCGATATAACGTAACGACTGTTCAGGTAGGTCATCACAATCACCGTTAAGGATTGCCTGGCAGCCTTGTACGGTATCCTCAATCTTCACATATTTGCCTGGGGTACCTGTGAAACGTTCAGCCACAAACATAGGTTGTGTGAGGAACATCTCTATCTTCCGCGCCCTATTGACAACCAACTTTTGATCATCCGATAATTCGTCTACACCGAGGATAGCGATAATATCTTGCAGGTCACCATATTCTTGTAACACTTGCTTGACTCTAAATGCAGTCTGATAATGTTCTTCTCCGATAATCTCTGCTGTTAGAATACGCGAGCTTGAAGTGAGAGGATCCACTGCTGGAAATCTCCCCTTCTGAACGATGCTACGTTCCAAACGAGTTACAGCGTCAAGGTGTGCGAAAACAGACACCACTGCCGGATCTGTATAGTCATCAGCAGGAACATAAACTGCTTGGAATGATGTAATTGACCCGTGTTGCGTAGAGGTAATACGTTCCTGCAGTTCACCCATTTCGGTTGCAAGGGTAGGTTGGTATCCAACAGCTGAAGGCATACGACCAAGTAGTGCTGACACCTCACCACCTGCCAATGTGAAACGGAATACGTTGTCAATGAAGATGAGAACGTCTTGCCCTTGTTGATCACGGAAGTATTCCGCCATAGAGAGACCAGCAAGTCCGACGCGCAGTCGTGCTCCCGGTGGTTCGTTCATCTGTCCGAACACCATCGCTGTCTTGTCAATAACACCGTACTCATCAAGTTCAAGCCAGAACTGATTTCCTTCGCGCGTGCGTTCACCGACACCACAAAATACAGAATAACCACCGTGTTGTGTAGCAATGTTGTAGATAAGTTCAGCGACCAAAACAGTTTTACCTACACCAGCACCACCGAAGAACCCAACCTTTCCACCCCGAACAACAGGTTGAATTAGGTCAATAACTTTGATTCCTGTTTCTAACATTTCGGAAACTGTGGTGAGTTCAGCTTGCGGTGGCGGAGGTCTGTGGATAGAGTATCTTTCAGATTCCCCGACCTCACCTCTTTCATCAATGGGTTGACCTGTAACGTCAAAAACGCGCCCAAGCACTGCGTCACCGACAGGAACAGTGATGGGACCACCAGTATCCGTTGCGACTGCGCCACGAACTAATCCATCGGTTGTGTCCATAGCGACTGCACGCACTCGATTTTCGCCTAAGTGCTGTTGAACTTCAAGCACCAACTCGCTACCATCGTATCTTTCAACCTTTACAGCGTTTAAGATATCTGGCAGTTTGCTTTCTGAAAAATCAATGTCTACTCGTGCCCCGACAACTTCTAATATTTTTCCTTGGTTCATGAGAGATTCCTTTTGATTGGTTACGGCACGCGGAGTGTGCCTACTGCCTTTAACCTTCCAATGCGGCTGCGCCACTGACTATTTCGGAAATTTCTGTTGTAATTTGTGTTTGACGCGCTCTGTTGCGTTGTAAGATTAATTCGTCAATGAGTTCTTTTGCTTTCTGTGTGGCGTTTTCCATCGCTGCCATTCGTGCTGCTTGTTCCGCTGCATTTGAGTCTAATAACACTTTCCACATTTGCATGTTAAGATCTTTATGGAGTAACATTTCAAAAAGTTCAACCTGTCCCGGTTCATAGATATAGTCAAGGAATAGCGTATCTCCTTCGGGTTCTATTGGTTCTAAAGGCAACAACTGTTCTACAAGCACCGTCTGAAGAATAGCAGATTTGAAGTTGTTATAGATAACCTCAACCTTGTCAATCGTTTTGTCAACATAGAGGTGTTCAAACTCTTGGACAACATCAACAGCAGTCTGAAATTCAAGTTGACGGAAAATATTGATATAAGAGTCCGTTATGTCGTAACCACGTCTGTCAAAATGCTCTTGTGTACGTCTACCGATGCAAATTAGTGTTACATCTGCACCAGTTTCTTCGTAGTGCTGTATACGTTCAGTTGTGGTGCGTATGACATTACTGTTGAAACTGCCACATAACCCACGGTCTCCCGAAACAGAGATGATACAGACATGTTTGACCTCGCGCTCCTCAAGTAGTGGATGTGTGAGTGCTTCTTCCTCTACGTCCATCTGTGAGATGAGATGACCGAGAATAGTATTGAGTTTTTCTGCATAAGGACGCGTTGCGGTGATATTTTCTTGGGCACGGCGGAGTCTTGCTGCAGCAACGACTCGCATCGCATCTGTGACCTGTTCTATGTTTTTAATACTGGTGATACGGCGTCGAATTTCTCGTAACGTAGCCATGGTTATTCACCTTCTGTTGGTGTTTCCTCTGATTCCTCTGGTGTGGATTCTTCTGATGCTACTTCCTCAGCTTGTGGTTGGGCTGCTGGAGTATCACTCCAATTTTCCATGAATGCCTTTACAGCAGCATGCATGGTTTCAAGCAATTCATCACCTAACAGACCGGTTTCTGCGATCTCGGAGAGGAGTTCTGCATGATTCCTGTCAAGATACTGCAGAAATTCAGCCTCAAACCTCGCCACTTCTGATTCAGGCACTTCGTCTAAATATCCATTTGTTCCACAGAAGATTGATGCGACCTCACGTTCAACTGGCATCGGTTCGTATTGTGGTTGTTTCAGCAATTCCACGAGTCGTGTGCCCCGTGTAAGAAAAGATTGTGTTAACGCGTCTAAATCAGAACCGAACTGTGCGAAAGCAGCAACCTCTCGAAAACTGGCGAGATCAAGTTTTAACGTTCCAGCGACCTCATCTGATTTCATTGCTTTCACCTGTGCATCACCACCGACTCGAGATACGGACGTACCAACATCAATCGCAGGTCTCACACCTTGGTTAAACAGATCCGTCGTGAGGTATATCTGTCCATCGGTAATTGAAATAACATTCGTTGGGATATAAGTCGTCAAATCCCCTTCAAAGATTTCAATAATCGGCAATGCAGTAAGTGAACCACCACCCATATCATCACTAAGTTTAGCGGCGCGTTCTAACAAACGTGAATGTAGATAAAAAACATCACCGGGATATGCCTCACGACCGGGAGGTCTACGTGACAGCAGCGACATCTGTCGGTATGCCCACGCATGTTTTGTCAGGTCATCGTAGATAATAAGCGCGTGTTTGCCGTTATCTCGATAATATTCAGCCATTGAGGTTCCAGAGTATGGAGCGAGGTATTGCAGTGGTGAAGGTGCACTTGCGGGAGCAGAAACGATGGTGGTATATTCCAGTGCATTGTGTTCACGAAGCGTATTCGCAACTTGTGCCAAGGTAGAACCTTTTTGACCGATAGCAACATAGATACAATAAACATCTGTGTTCTTTTGACTGAGTATAGCGTCTATAGCAATTGCGGTTTTTCCTGTTCGTCGGTCACCGATGATGAGTTCCCGCTGACCTCTACCAATTGGTGTTAAACTGTCAATAGCTTTTAAACCTGTATAAAGTGGTTCACTAACGGGTTGACGTTGAACGATGCCTAACCCTTTCTGTTCCACAGGGAGTCTGTGTTCTGTGTGAATATCTCCCAATCCATCAATGGGTTGTCCAAGCGCATCAACGATTCGTCCGAGGAGTGCTTCGCCAACTGGCACTTCTGGAAGCCTACCCGTGCGTTTGACAGTGTCGCCTTCATGTATGAGTTGGTCTTCACCAAACAATACGCATCCGACGTTGTCTTCTTCAAGGTTGAAAGCGATACCGTAAATATCGTTCGGGAATTCAATCATCTCACTTGCCATTGCATTAGCAAGTCCATGCACCCGCGCGATCCCATCGCCTACCTCCAGCACAGTACCGGATTCGTAGACATCTACGTCCTGCTCAAACTGTACCAACTGTTGTTTTAATATATTAGATATTTCGTCCGGTCGGACTTCTCTTGCCATATTTTCAATCCTCTATGGGTTCGCATTTATCTTCATTCAGTTGGGAAATCTATGGGTATCGTGGAATTTACTACAAAATGTGCAGTTAATTTATCCTTTTGCAAGTCGCTGTTTCAATCGTTGCAGTTGTGTAGCGACACTTGCATCAAAAACGGTGTCACCTAACTGCACTATAAACCCACCTTGAATCTGTTCATCGGTTTCAGTTTCCAACCGCACCTGTTTCCCTGAAAATGTGCTCAATTGTTGGATGAGACGTTGTTCTTGGTTTTCTGTGATAGGAACTGCAGTGGTCACCTGTGCAACGATTCTGCCCGCTGCTTCATCAACAATACCTGAAAAGGCATCCATTATCGCAACAAGGAAACGTTCACGTTGCTTTAGGGCAAGTAGTTTGAAAAAATTAATCGTCAGCGGATGCATACCGTCGGTAAACAGTTGCTGAAACGTATCGCTTTTAATTTGTGGGGTCAGCAGAGGCGAATTAATAAATTGTGTAAATTCCTCTGACTGTTCAATCAACTCGCGCAGCTTATCTATATCAGCGGTAATAGATGGTAGCACTTCCTGTTCAACAGCTGCTTCATATAGCGCGCGAGCATAAGGTTTTGCGACTCGAATGTCTCTCATTGTCCGTTTTCACCCTAAAACTTATCTAAAATGTTTTTTACCATATCAGATGGTTGAATTAACGTCATCACCACCCATGCTAGGTAAATTCCTATTACTGTAATACCTATTGTGACGAAAGCCTCCAAACCATTACTAAAACTCTTAGCAACCAATTCAAGAATCAAGTGACCAATACAAAGTAGTAGATAGAATCCAGCTACGATTCGTTTCATTTAATTCACCTCACTGATCTTTAAAAGTTGTCAGTCCAGTTCGGTTGATGTCTCTCAGTAAAAGGACTATCTACTGACCTGAATCCGCTGACAACCTACTAATGGATGCATCAATGATATTTTGATGTCTCTCTGGACTGAGTTCTGCACTTATAATTTTTCCAGCTGCATCAATTGCAAGTTCAGCAACAACACCACGCAGTTCAGAAATAGCATCATCTTTTTCACGTTGAATCTCTGCACGTGCTCTTGCAATCTCATCTGAAGCCTCTTGGCGTGCTTGATCAACGATTTGCTGACGTTCAGCATTTCCCTGATCAATAGCAGCTTGGATTTTAGCTTGTGACTCATTTTCAATATCGCCTAAACGTTGCCGCGTCTCAGCAGTCAGTCGATCCAGTTCTTCTCTGTCAGTCTTGAGTTGTTCTATCTGTGTATTGATTTCATTGCGGCGTTCCTCTAAAAGTCCGCCGACTTTACCAAAAACGAACTTCCAGAGTATCGCAAGCACTACCAGAAACCCTAAGGCTTGTACCAAAATAGTCTTTGGGTCTATACCAAGATCAGATAATAGTCCACCACCTGAAGGGGCTTCGGCTGCAAAGACGCTTGTTATGCAGATACCCATTAGAATGAAACAACTTGCATATATTTTTTTCATAAACGGTCTCTACTATGAGTTCATGCTACACTCAATCAGATAATATCAGTTATAGATATAAGCGTGCAATGTACTTAGATACCCCACCGTGTTGGGGCAGTTACAGATTTGATGCCCCAACGGGTTAGAAGGTGACATGTTATATTAATTGTCCATATCAACACTTGCATTGTTATCACTCGCGGGTGCTTCTCGGGCAGCTTCTATTGCTTCTTGTACATCAATTGTGTCTGGATTTACATCAACACCGGGGAGTTTTGGAAGTAAAAGAAAAAACATCAGTAATGCATAGATTACGAGCGATTCAATCAGAGCCAAGCCGATAATCATCGCGGTTTGAATTTTCGCTGCTGATTCCGGTTGACGTGCAATACCTTCAAGGGCGGTACTTGTAGCGGCACCTTGTGCTCTTGAAGCAAAAATAACAGCGATCGGCAATCCTAAAGTTACACCAAACGCTAACACTGCTAAGTAAATCATGAAATGTCCTCCTTGGACAGAAATGGGCAAGTTAACATTTGCCACATAAATATTTAATGATGCGCTTCATGCGCTTCGTCATGGTGCTCTATAAACAGCACGATATATATAGTTGTTAAGAGAGTGAAAACGAAAGCTTGGAGAAGACCTCCGAACATCGCAAAAAACATCATCGGCACCTGAACCGGTATCGGAAGGAAGAATGATGCTCCAATTGGAATTATACCGAGTGCCGTAAGTTGGATAATTACTGATTTTTCTCCGAAAATATTACCAAATAGGCGAATGGCAAGGGAGCCTGCCCGTGACAACTGAGCAACTACCTCAATTGGGAACATCAAAAATCCTAACCACGTAGGATTTCCAAGCAGATGTTTGAGATAACCTACGAACCCATTTTCTTTGATAGCAATAATTTGAACGCCGATGACTGCGGTGATACCAAGTGCAAGTGGTGTATTTAGATCTGCTGTCGGGGCTTGAAAACCTGGGATGAGTCCGATATAGTTGAGAGAGAGAATAAAAATAAAAAAAGAACCAACAAAAGGGAGGTATTTTTTACCGTCTTCCCCCAAGATACCGCCAAAGAAATCCATTATACCACCAACAAACACTTCTAATAACGTCTGTCCTTTTCCTTCAGGAATCCGCTTCAACTTGCGAGTTACAAGCATAAAAAAAAGAGCTAAAAAGAGAACGACAAATAATGTGTTGGGGATTAAGTCTGGTTGATGCCATTTTCCCGGTTCAGGGATAATATTATTCGGCAATAACTGTGAGATAGGAGAGAACCAAGAACGGTAACCATAATGTTGGATAGGAGCTTTAGCATGTTCACC
>VYFM01000112.1 GCA_009842375.1 Candidatus Poribacteria bacterium
ATCGTAGATGTTCACGAATTTATCCAGCTCTTTTTCAGGTAGGATTCCAGGACCTTTGATAATCCATGGAATAACGACTTCTGCCGTGGTCGCTCCGCCGTGACCTTTACCAACACCACCATGATCAGAAGTAACGATTATGATGGTTTGCTCCAACATCCCCGCTTCTCTGAGTCCATTTATGGTTTCACCTATGAGTCTATCTGCTTCTTCAATAGATTGATGATACTCAGCTGAATCATATCCGTACTGATGTCCAGCACCATCGGTGTGGTCAAGATGGATAAAGGTAAGTGTTGGTTGTTTTTTCTTGAAATAATTGATAGCTTGTTCAGTAGTGTTGACCGGACCTTTAGTATCTTCAATTACATCAAAGGCTTTACGTTCCAACAGTATTCCAATACCACCCCAATCGTGGAAACAAGCAATAACGGCATCTGGTTGATGTTCCCGTAGAACACCGAAAATGCTCGGGAAAATACCCTCTGGACCTACCGCTGTCGGTTTGAGTGCATGTTTATCCGGACTCCAACTGTTTGATGTTATACCAGTTTGTTCTGGACCTGCTCCCATTATCAATGAGGACCAATTTGGACTACTGGACGTTGGCATGACCGCTCGTGCATGCATCGTATGTGCTCCCTCAATTATAAGACCATCTAATATTGGTGTCTTCGCCTTTTGAATACCTCAGGACTCATACCATCACATCCGATAATTACGACATGCTTCACCCCTGGTACCTGTGATGATAAGTCTTGGACTAAACAAAAACATGTCCAACACACAAATATAACTGCACTCCAAATAGTGAACATCTTCTTCATAAATAGGTATCTCATTATAGTTTCCTTCCATAAATCATATCCATTTTCTCAAAAAGTGTCAAGAAACCTTAGAACCTGAGTAGACGCATTTAGGAAACACGCTTACTGTTGGAAAAAGAGTTAATTTGCCTAAAAAACCGATGCGTTTCCAAAACGCGCCTACCTTGTCCGTTATGTTGATTGAATACCGCTGCTGGATTATCGTACTCGGATGATTCGTTTCCCTATAAAAGTTTGATCAAACATATCAGTTGTACGGATGTTGATAACGTGTGTTCCTATTGGGATATTTGCGGGGAGTTTCGATTGCCAGATGTGCGTTGACTCTGCAACCCCGTAAAGAAGACGGTTTCCCCTTTTTGGTAGTTGGTTGTCTTCCTTCAGCATTTCCTTCATTGTTGCCCGTATTTCAGCATGCATTTGTCGTTCAAAGTGATACGTGTCGTCCCGTTCTTTGAGTGCTTGAAAGTACGGATCTTTCTGAGGTGCATAGGTCATCGGCATCCATTCGCTGTCTTCACCCAGACGGATTTCAACCTTTGAACGTTTTGTGCCACCAAAGATGTTAACCAGTACATCAGTATTGCCAGTCTCTGACGATACCACTTCCCAGGGTGCCCAAATATTCATCTGATAATCAGCGGGGCGACGGGCAGCCTTAAACCGGATTGTATATTGATTTCCATGGAAAGTAAAGATGCCATATCCATTAGGGGCACCATCTCGCATCGTTGTGTGTGGAATTCCAACTTCATCAAGTGTACCCTGCCACCAGCTGCCTGATGTGGTTGCATGATTGTGGTGATGATGTAGCTCATCGCCATGCCATCCGTGCTCTGGTCCTATAAAATCATCATGTTGTGTATGTTCGTGTGCTGACAGGGACAATGTATTGGGTCGATCGCCGAGAAGATTCATCAATTTCTGTATATCACGCATTTCTGTCAATGGAATATGCATAGATAATACAACAAGTTGATCTCTCGGTACAAAAGCAAGATCATTACGAATAAATGTTAACTGACGTTCTCCGACCTCACTGAAGTAGATAACGTTATTCTCCTCATCACGGGACCAATGTACATTGTCAATAATGATAAAATGGACTGGTCCCCAATCATACGAATAGGAGGTGGGACCATAAACGCGTTCGAAGGTCTCATCGGCGTGGTGGTCAACTTTAGCAGGACGGTTCATATCGTGATTACCGTGGACGTTGTACCACGGTATCCCAACAGTAGCCATCACCTCGTTAAGGGGTTCGAATAAGTTGAGATTGTCACCTACCAAATCACCAAGGCTGATTCCGAACACTGCATCTGTACCAATTACTTCTTCAACCACATCATGAGCCAACCATTCAATCTCCTGCATATTACTGGGTTGTGTATCCCCGAAGACGAGTGCCTTGAAAGTATCAGGTTCAGACTGTTCAGTGAGGGGAAAATCAATCGACTCCGGTAATGGTCCAGTTGGAGCGACACCGGCATACCCCAATCCATCTGGTGATCCGAGTGGTTTATGAATGTAATAAAACTTCGGGAGTTGGTTTTCATCAATTGGTGTCATATAACCACGAGGTTTTATAACGAAAAGGATAGTATCATCACTGACTGCAAGCGAGTATTTCCCGTTGGCATCGGTTTGGACAACATCATGCCCATTAGAAACGCGAACTCCAGATAACCCCTTCTCATTATCGTCCATTACTTGATTTCTATTTGTATCTAAAAAAACAGTACCAGTTGCGTTTGAATTAGCTGCGACACTGTTTCCAATCCAGAGTGAAATCAAAATAACTAATATAAATGTAAAATACCATTGCCTATAAATCATACGATTCTCCTTGTTATAGCTCATTCCAACCCCCTTACTCGACTGGGTTAACCATCGGTTTGCAACTTGCACCTTTATTGCAGAAATTACCAAGTCCACTCTGGTCATCATGAAAAGAGAATCGGTAAACATTCTCTTTGTGAGCGAGTTGATATCACGTATCATTGTTGATGCAATAGCGGTCAGAGCGATTGGGTGCATTAATGGGCATAATGTAGAACCCGAATATAATAACATCCTCTGGTTGCATAGGTTCTAACTCAATGATGAGATTGTGGTAGTGGAGGATAACTTTTTCACCACACTATGGAAATCAATGATATATAGAATATCCAATTTCCCCAAAAAAAATAAACAGAATTAATTGTCAAAGACTTATGGCGTTACGAAAATCTGTTCTGTCAATACTAACTGGACCAATTTCTAAAAAGTCACAGCGTACCCGTCAGTTCTTGGATCGGAACCACCGATGAGTGCCCCCGACTCAGGATGAACCTGTATCATTTGGGCACTACCTGGACCTCCCCAATCTCCAACAAGTTGGAGTTCGTGACCTTTCTCTACTAAACCATCTTGTGTATCTGAAGAAAATCGTGTCTCTAATTGTAGGTGATTAGAACAGGTGTGTGGAATTGTGGATTCCATCGGGTTCTGAAGGCTACGCCAGCGCGGTGCAGAGACTGCTTCTTGCGGTGTCATGTTAAAGTCAAGAACATGCGTGACTAATTGTAGATTCGTCTGTACTTGTGTGTCTGCCCCTGGTGTTCCACACGCTAACACAGGTTTACCGTCTTTTGTAACGATGACAGGATTCATTGTGTGACGAACACGTTTTCCCGGTATCAGACAGTTTGGATGGTCCTCTTCCAAATGCCAATAGGTCATTCGGTTGTTTAGTAATATGCCAGTATCTCCTGCAACTAAACTGGAACCAAACCCTGATTGGATGCTCTGCAGCACACATACGAGATTTCCTTCACGGTCAGCAGTGCAGAAACATGTGGTATCTTCGTGTGCTTCTGGTCCACCTGCTGGCACATCAAAGGCAGCTTTCTCAAGATCAATTCGCTTTGCTTGTTCAGCTGCGTAGGATTTGGATAACAATCCGTCTATAGGTACATCCACCCAATTCGGGTCTGCCATATATTTTTCTCTGTCAGCAAAGGCAAGTTTCTTTGCTTCTACCATTAGATGCACACTTTCTGCTGAATTGCATCCCAACGTCTGCAAATCAAACAACTCTACAACGTTTAATTCCTGCAATAAGATATGTCCACTTGAGTTGGGTGGCATCTCATAGACTTCGTAACCACGATAATTGATATGTATTGGATCATCCCAGTGTGCATGGAAATTTGCAAGGTCTTCTGCTGTTAATAATCCATCATAAGCGCGGCTAAATTCAGCAATGGCTTTAGCGATTTCTCCTTTGTAAAATGTATCTCTACCATCTTTAGCGATTTTTTTTAGGGTCTTGCCGAGGTTGGAATTTGCGAGGAGTTCCCCTGCGGGGATTGGTTCACCATCGTTTGTGAAGATAGCACGACTGTCTGGTTCAGCAGCGAAACGTGCATTCTCACCCCTTAGTCCGCCTGCAAGTCTATGACTCACTGGAAATCCTTCTTCACAGAGAGAAATTGCCGGATCAAAAACTTCTTCTAACTTGAGGGTGCCGTAACGTTCATGTGCAAGCAGCCAAGCGTCAACAAGTCCTGGTACAGAAACGCTCCGCATGCCTTTCATTGGAATGCCGCCGTTTTTTAGGTATGTTTCTCGGGTTGCGGCACGTGGTGCAGGTCCTGTACCATTTACTGCGGTGACCTCTCCTGTTTCTGCCCAATAGATGAGGATAAAACCATCTCCACCGAGACCAGAACCTGCAGGTTCCACGACACCGAGTGCTGCAGCAGTTGCAATGGCAGCATCAACAGCATTGCCACCTGCCATCATCGTTTGGATGCCTGCTTGAGACGCGAGAACATGTCCCGATGTCACCATGCCGTTTCTGCCCATCACTGATGGACGAAAAGCTGAGCCGTGTGGAGATTGCATGTATAACCTCCGGACTAAGCTAACATCTTCGCGGCAAATGCTTCCACATCAACGCGTTCATGTGTGCGTGCAGATTCGTTGCATGCTTCCATCATTATCCAAGTGCCGAGTGTGGTATCCTGAATCCACTCACGGTCTTTGCCAGTAGTAATAGCATCAGCAAAAGCATCAAACTGTAGTCTATCATCTTCGATCAAACCGCCGTGGAGGTCCTGGAGTGTAAGGTTTTCAATCTCTTGTCCTGTTCGGAATAGTTGGAGGTGTCCTCCGTCTCTACGTAAGTCCCCTTCTTCGCCGTGGAATGTCCAGCTACCGCTCCATCCGTAAGCTCCCATGTGTCCTGCACGTGTGCCAGCATACGTGAAGGGTGCACCGTTTGCGTATTCCATCAGCGCGTTACCACCTGCAGTACCCCATGCGTCTATCTGTCCCAACGCTGGGTCACGACGGTTGTGAACTTGCGCTGTAACATATTTAGGTAGTCCTTTTGCTGCGACGAGCTGGTCAAGTTGGTGGCTGCATCCAGCGTGGAAGTAAAGTCCATCTACATAAGCATCGGGTTGTCGAGAATCAGGTCCTGTAAACAGATTTTGTCGTATCCAGAAACGGCATTCACCACCTAACATTTCACCGATACCGCCATCTTCACGTAGCCATTCACGCATTTTCGCAGCAGCAGGATTCCAGCGTTTATTTTGTCCTTGTACCAACAAAGTACCAGGATTTGCTTTGTGTGCTTGAATGATATCGTGAAATTCTGCTTGGGTCGTGGCAATCGGTTTAACACAGATTGTATGCATACCGAGATTTAGACTTTCAACGATAAGTTCTGCATGAACAGTCGTGGAAGCATAGATAAGACATGCTACAGCATTGTGTTTCTCTTTTGCCTCGGTAATTGTTGTGTAAATGCGTTCAGATAAGCCTTCTGGGGCACCGTTTATTGATTCGACACCTCTTTTTGCTGCCTCAAGGTTGATATCCACACACGCAACAGGATTCAACCCGTTTGTGTTGACTTGTGCTTGTAACCGTCCGTGAGCAAAATGTGTGCATCCAACGTGAATAGTTGGTATTACCATATATTGGTCTCCTTGTACCTAAGTTCTGTTCGCAAGTGTAAAGATAGGTTGATTTATTCTTGTGAAATCTCAACAGTTGGGGGATTGATGAAGTCGTGGTATTTCTGTGCTACCTTACCCTTAGTGGCATCTCCCGCGTGAATAAGTACACGGAAGCGGAAGTTCATCTCTTCACCCTCCTTGAGAATGTATGAACCGTCTTTAGATTTATCTCGTTCAAAGGTGCCGCTTCCAAAGATGTTGCTTCCCATTAGTCCGTAGTTTCTGACATGCCAATAGGTTGGATACCGCGGATTTACAATGTGGTCGTATACAACAATTCCTACTGGCGTTCCTTCAACAATGCCGCTATAGTCGCACCAGTTTGCACGTTTTCCCCATGTTTCACCTTCGTTGATACCACCGAAAGCGTTCTCAATTTTTCCTCCATCTGAGGCGTTCATTGAAGGATTCACACGAACGCACATGATTCCACCCTCTTTTGTGTCCCCAAAATGGACATCCCCCGCAGAGGCAATAAAGCTTAAATCAAGTTCAATGATTGCACTATCTTCAGGTAGGTTGTAGATACGGAAGTTCTGCTTGTCCGTCATCATGACTTCACCATCCTTTGTTTCCCAATTGTTTTCAGTATAAATTCTTCCAACAACTGAACCACCGTGTTTTTGTGTGAAACCCTGATGAACAACTTTTCCGCAATGACTGCCTTCACCCCACAAGTCAATGTCATTTACTTCCCCGTATGCGACGTAAAGGGACCGGTGATGAACATGGTCTTTTGAGATTTCGCTTGTCTCACCGCGTGTAACTTCACGTCCATTCGGTCCCAAAACAGGAAAGAAATAAGGTCGGAATTGGGTTTTTCCATAACGAAATGTTGTAAATGGTCTCTCGTTTAACGTGATGTCAATAGAATTAGATTCTTCACTAAACTGAACACCTCTTTCATCAACAGTACCCTCTGAGAGATTATAGGTACGAGATGCCCCAGCGGGAAGACCATCGAGTATCCATGCTAAAGAAATGGTGTCAGTATCCGCATTTGTGATGCATTGTGCAGAGATCTTCTCCCCGCTCTCTGTATCTGTCAGGATAACATCTTGGTTGGAAAATTTGCTTATATCGGGATGGTCGACATCAATGACAACTGGACATCCATCTCGGTCGTGGAAGTCTGCATTGACAGTAAGTGTTAGGCAATTTTGTTTTGCCATATATCTCCTCAGTTTCGTTCAATCGTAATGATATTATAAATATATGCTGAAATAATCAGACTTATTTGTCTGCATTGAGTTCAAGGATAGCTTCTTCTTCACTATCATAATTCTCAAATACGGTTGCCAATCTTCCAAGAACCAGAAGGTTTCTGATATGAGCACCTGCATTGACGAGTGCAGTGCGTCCACCTTTACGTGTGATAGTTACATGGACAGAGACGAGTGTTCCTAAACCACTACTATCCATTCGTGTAACTTCCTCAAGATTAAAGATAACCTTTGGTGAATCGAAGTGTTCCTCAAGCTCTTCATGAATTTGCTGTCTAATTTCAACATTCGCTGCACCGATCATGCGACCAGTGGGACGTATAATAATAACACCTTCTCTGTGACGGATTTCTGCTAACATTTTTCTTCCTCTAAGTTATTCCGCACTTTAAATGCGGAGATGAATATAATAAAAGTTAGTGTAACGAATTTTTTCTGTTTTGTCAAGGACGTATGGATAGTCAATTGCAAAAATCTAACGTCCCGTAGATGGAGCTTGTGGCCAATGAAGTCCGCGCTGTCCAGATAGGCTGCGATTCGCAGATGGACGATATTCTTTATCAGGCAAACCTATGAGTTCACCATTTTGCACCCATTTTTCATCCCCTCCGTAGAGTTCACCGATCAGATGCTTTGTCAATCGCTCAAAGATTTCTGCATGTTCAGATGAATCGGACAAGTCGTTTAACTCTCTTGGGTCATCTTCTAAATCAAAGAGTTGTCTATAGTTCCCCATAGCATAGTAAATGAGTTTGAAACGTCCTTCATGAATCATGCGTGTAGCACTACTGCCAGTACCAACTTCTCCGTATAGCCATTCACGTTTATTATCACCTACCATTGGCATACCATCCACTGTATCTGGAATATCAACACCCGCAAGATGTAGTAACGTTGGCATAACGTCCTGCCATCCAACAAGTCGGTCATCAACTCTGTGGTGTCCCACTCTGTCGTCCCCTGAAGCACCGACGAGAATCATCGGCACGTTAGCAGAATCTTCGTAGTAAAGACGTTTTGCCCACATCCGATGATTTCCAAGCATATCCCCATGGTCAGATGTAAAGAGTATGATGGTATTGTTTAACAACCCTTCTTCGCGCAATGTTCCGATTACAAGACGCAGTTGGTGATCTATTTGTGTGCATAGGGCATAGAATGCCTGCCGTGCTGTGCGGATTAGATTTTCATTATATCGTGTGTCTTGCGCTTGTCGTGATTTTAGTGGCAATGGCAACTTTTCTGTGTCCTTAGACCATTCACCGTGATAAGGCATTTCTATATCTATATCACGATACATATCCATATAACACTGAAGCGGTGCTAACGGTGGATGTGGATGACAATAGGATAGGAACCAGAATCCCGGTCGGGTTGGGTCGCGCCGTTTGATCATCCTAACCATCTGTTGTGTGCTCCAGTTCGTTACATGACAATCTTCTGGCAGATGCCAAGGTCGGTTGAGATAATCGTTGTTACACATACCGTGTGCGAACTGCTGTCCAGCATACCCTCTATCACCGAGAAAGAGCTCATAATCATCAATCACGCCGTATTGTAGTCTACCTTCTTCACCTAAAATTACATCGTCAAACCCAATGCGGTCGCGTTGTGGATAGACGTGCAGCTTGCCGACAGCATACGCCTGATATCCTGCATCACGAAATGTCTGTGCGATTGTCGGCAGTCCGTTTATACCTTGCTTGTCATTGAAAACGCGGTCTTTGTGTGTGCGTGTTGTTGTTCCTGTCATCAAAGTCTTTCGCGCTGGAACGCAAACAGGACATTCGCTGTATCCATTAGTGAATCGTGTACCAGCGCGCGAAAGCGAGTCAAGTGTTGGTGTTTGGATTTCTGGATGTCCATTGACTCCGAGTAGTGAGTTAGGCCAATGGTCAGTTGAGATGAGAAGCACGTGTGGTTTGTCTGCCATACTTTATCCTTTATCGGTTATACCGAGCGAAATAGAAAGTTATTAATGGTTCCTCTGTATCATTGATTAGACTATGCCCTGGGTCTGATGGTGCAACTGAAACAGCATCACCGGGCATCTGACGATATACATTCCTACTGACAATGTGAATACCGTTTCCTTTTAGCATATACCATACTTCGTCCATATCCGGACCGTGTCCATGTGTATCAGGAGTTTGCATTGCTTCAATTCGTACAACTAACACAGAATGAAGTACCATCAGACCATCATCTTGACCAAAAATAGGATGTACCAGATGGGTCCAATGTCCTTGACTTAAAGGTCGTTCACGGTAGTTTCTAATGAGCACGTCTTTACGTGATGCCTCAACACCTTCGGGAATAATCTCTTCTAATATCAGGAATTCTAATGGAGTGTTTTCTGGGTTATTCAGGACATGGGACAATCCGGGAGGAATAAGGATTGCATCACCTTCTGTGACCTGTTGTTTCAGATCTCCCGCTTCAAATATACCTGAACCGTCAACAATATAAAAGATAAGTTGCCGATCATTTAATGAAGTGGGGACTGAAGCAATTCGTGGTTCAAGGTAACATCGTGAAAAACTGTCTACGTACCTAAGAATTGCCCCCTCTTTATCCGCATTATCTTCTGTCCGCTTACAAAATATCTCGCGTTTAATGATGTTTCCATGTGTAAGACTCGAAGGACTTTGTAACCAATGCCGCATATACATAGTAAACGCCCCCTTTGTATCTGTACAAGGTAGACACCGAGAGTTAATCAATTGACATCATAATATCAAAAGATGTGGCAATTGACAAGAAAAAAAGGCATCTATGTTTATGTCCAGGCAGTTCCTATATCTGCATGACAGCCGTGTTAGTTAGATATGGAGAATTAAACTGGGTAAGGTCGCCTGCCTTTAGTCCAGGAACGGGAAAAAGGCGGACAGATAAAGGTTTATTGAGTTGGATTGAGAGGGTGGCAACATCAGTCAAAATGGCAGCGATTTGCGTTGTGGTCGCATCACCGGGGATAGGAATTGTATCCAGTCCTGTTCCACAAACAGAGGAATATAGCAGTAGGCTGTCTAAATTGAAATAACATTCTTCACTACGTTTCCCCAATCCGACATCTTCAAGGACAGGGAGCATTAATCCTGAGTATCCACATAGTGGAAGAGAAAGTGAACGGAGTATTCGTGTTATGCCTGCAGCGACTGTCAAAGTGCCACTATCTCCAAAATATCCGGAAAGTTGTTGTTCCATTGCATAAGCGATGCTTTCATCACCCATTGGTGCAGGTGATACATCAATACCAACAAACTTTATTCCCCACTCCTTAGCCATTTTTTCAGCAAGCGTGACAATCCTTTGCCCCTCTCCTTCCATGATGTTCTTTAGTTTCTGTAGAGCAGTATCTAAATCTTGTGAATTAGTAAAAGCATCCTGAACAAAGTCAGATGCTTGCCAACCTATACCGAAGTTTGTTCTTGTGTCGTTCCAGAATGCAGCAGGGAAGAATGGTGTGTTTGGAGGGCAGTTCATCAATGCTGCAAAACGCAAGTTTCCGTAGCCAGCATCGGTTTGGTGTGCTATCTGTTGAATGATTTCAGCAGTACTTTTTGTTGCATCTTTGGAAATTTGTCCAGATTGTGTTGTGAGTGTAGTCGTCGCAAAGAGAATCTCACTTTGGACAATGACATCTGCAACAATATCGAGATGTGATTTTGTATAATGCTTCTCTGGAAAAATAGTTCCCAAGTTAAGAAACTCAATTCCTAATTCTTTTGCTTCTGATTCTAATGCAAGGATTGTGTCTACAGCACGTGCTTCATCCCAGATTTGACTGCTTACACGGGTTGTTTGTACTTCAAATCCGTTTGCTTCAAAGCAGGATTGACAAGCATTATTAAATCTTGCTGCACGTTGAAGTTGAAATGGAGAGAAAGGGTATGGGATGCCAGTGGTAATGGTTCGGATCTTCATGTGCGGTTATTGTCATCTTCTCCATAAAGTCCGAGATTTCGATAACGTTCATAACGTTGTTGTATGAGTTGTTCTTCAGTCATATCTATTAATTCATTTAGGTGCTTTTTTATTGCCCGTTTGACGTTACGGACAGCAGCTTCTGGGTCTCTATGCGCACCGCCAAGTGGTTCCTTAATCATTTGGTCAATGATACCTATCTTCAGCAAGTCTGGTGCAGTGGGTTTATAACCTTCGGTTGCTTCAGGGGCATGTTCACCTTTATCTTTCCATACGATGCCGCTACACGCTTCAGGGGGGGCAACACAATAGACAGCATATTCCATCATTAGAACACGGTTACCAACTGCAATTGCCAAAGCACCACCACTTCCACCTTCACCAATAATAATCACAAGAATGGGAACACGCATTTGCATCATCTCCGCGAGGTTGTCCGCAATTGCAGACGCTTGTCCATATTCTTCAGAACGGAGATCAAAATGTGCACCGGGTGTATCAACAAAACAGATCAAAGGACGGTTGAATTTGTTTGCTAACTGCATCAGACGTCTGGCTTTTCTGTAACCTTCTGGATGTGTATAACCAAAGTTCATCTCCTGTCGTTCTACAAGATTAGTACCTTTCTGTTGTGCAAGGTAGACAACAGGCTGTTCTTCAAACCATGCTAACCCCCCGATGAGTGCTCTATCATCACCGTATAACTTATCGCTACGGAGTTCAACAGGATCATCAAGAAGAGAGTTAATGTATAAGGGAGCTTGCGGACGTTGTGGATGTCTGGCTAACCGCACTTTATCCCATCGACTCAGTTTTTGGAAGGTCTGTTTTGTAAGCGTATCAGCATTTTGTTTGAGTGCTGCAATGCCTTCTGTAAGATCTAAATCTGGATGTTCTTCCATGAAAACGTCAAGTTGTATAAGATGACGTTCCAATTCAATTAGAGGTCTTTCAAAATCTAATTCAGATGAATTCACTTATTATACCTCTCAAATAGTTTTAGTAAACACCTTACCGGGTAACTGCTGAATTGCACCTTTGAGTTCCAACATCAATAGAACACTGGAAACCTTGCTAATTGGCAGCTGTGTTGTTCGGACGATATTATCAATATGTGACGTTGGAATGTCAATAGCATTGAAAACCGTTGTTTCATCGTCAGTTAAATCTGGTGGTGGAACAACTGGTGTCGCCTTAATTGATGTTTTTTCAATTGTTTTGCCTATAGGATTAGACTCAATATTTGTGTCTTCAAATGGTTGGGTAATATCTAACTTTTTCTGGTGTTCAGTTCCTGGATTGGATGCATTAATTTGACTAATAGTATGGTGTGGTAGAGCTTCTAACAAATCATCTACCGTACTAATAAGTTTAGCCCCGTTATCGATTAACCTATGCGTACCAGTTGATAGTTCTGAGAAAATTTGACCGGGGACTGCAAACACTTCTCTCCCTTGTTCGGTCGCGAGACGTGCAGTAATTAGTGCCCCGCTTCGGTTTGATGCCTCAACCACAACGGTTCCAAGAGTTAATCCACTGATGATTCGGTTTCGTCTTGGAAAGTTCTCTGATCTCGGTTTCATACCCATAGGAAACTCAGAGATTAATGCCCCGGACTCAATAACTTTATCCACCAAATCACGGTTAGATGCAGGATAGATTAAACTAAGTCCATTTCCCATAACAGCAATAGTTCTGCCACCAGCCTCAATTGCTCCTCGGTGTGCACAAGCATCTATACCTTTGGCAAACCCACTAACCACCGTCAAACCGCGGTTGACAAGTTGATGTGCCAACTGATAACTAACACGTCGTCCATAATCTTTGGCATCTCTGGAACCTACTATTGCTATGCTGAGCCTGTCTTCTGGTTTTAGTTCTCCTCTAACATATAGTAGTAAAGGAGGCGTGTCAATTTCCTTTAACAGTGTTGGATATGCTGCATCATAATAAGTAATTATCTGACATTCATATTCTTGGATCAATTCCAATTCGCGTTCTAAAGGACATCCAAGTTTTTTGTTGATCAGAGATTCACGTGCTGAATTAGAAAGTTCAGTGATTTTTTCCAGCTCTTGAGTAGTGGCATTAATCACTTTTTCCGCACTACCAAAAATATCAACCAAGATTTGGACGGTTTTTGGTCCTAAACCTCGGATCAAACTGAGATGGAGAAGGTTTTTAGTTTGCTGAGATAGCATTTCCAATATTATATATACTTCTATAATCGAATAATTCTTGTGGTGAAATATATCCAATCCCTAAACACAAGAAC
>VYFM01000454.1 GCA_009842375.1 Candidatus Poribacteria bacterium
ATATCTTCAAATAAACATACTCTCAAAGATAGGTTGTATCAATACAACGAAGGTAAATGTGAGAATTGAATTGATTGATTCTGTTTTGTTTAATATTTTGGGTTACAACATCAATACGCTATATAGAAGAACAGCAAACACAATCCTATCATCTATGGACTTACCGTAGGGACTCAAGCGTCTATGATAGAAAAAGAATTTAGGAATGAAGATCCCACAGGTAAGGTTATTACCCTAATATTATTTCTTGTTTCTCTTATTGGTGCTGGAACATTAGCAATTAAAATTGGTTTGCAAGGCTTCCCACCACTGAAAATGGCACTTTTTCGTAATATTTTAGGAATTATTGTTGTTGGAGGGGTAGGATTTTACTTCGGGGTGTCAATGCGATTACGCATTGAGGAATTTCCTCGGTTACTCTTGATTGCTTTACTTCAAGTATTACATATAATTACATTGAATGTCGGTACTCAATACACAACCGCTTCTCGTTCTACTATCTTTTTCACACTGTATCCAGTGTTCGTAGTTGTATTAGGTCATTTCTTGCTGCCGAATGATCGACTTTCTGCCACAAAATTGTTGGGAGTCCTTGCCGCGTTTGGAGGAATGCTTATGGCTCTTGTTCCAAATCTACAGGGTGCAGGTAAAGTAGAGCACCTTATCGGAGATTTGATTGTAACGCTGTCCGCTTGCCTACTTGCGTTCCGCATCACATTTACAAAACTGTTTGTTCAAGAGATCTATCCATATAGACTCCTCATTTGGTTATTAGGTATAAGCATTCCGTTTTTATTTATCCTAAGTTACTTGTTTGAGCGTGAAAAACCAATTGAATGGACATTGGCAAGCAGTGCGGCTTTGCTCTATCAAGGATGGGTTATAACAGGTTTCTGCATTTTAGCCTTGACATGGGTGCTGAGGAAATACAAGGCAAGCAAACTGGTGGTCTTTTCTTTTCTCATGCCGGTGTCGGGTGTATTGTTTAGCAAACTGTTCTTAGGTGATGCGTTAACCTTCTACTTATTGGCGGGTACAGGATTAGTGGCAACAGGAATTTATCTTGTAAACAGACAACCTGAAAAAGTATAATGAAATAGACTGCACAATATAGACCAAACTATAAAGTACAAAGGAAAGGAACATAACTTTATGGCAACAATTTATTACGATAGCGATGCCAATTTTGATCTACTAAAAGAACGTACCGTCGCCATCATTGGGTATGGCGCGCAAGGCAGAGCACAAGCATTAAACCTACAAGACAGCGGCGCAAATGTCGTTGTTGGATTGTACGAAGGCAGCAGATCAAAAGAACGCGCAGAAGCAGAAGGTATTACCGTCAAAAATGTAGAAGAAGCGTCTGCAATGGCAGACATCGTGCAGATCCTCATTCCCGACGAGAAACATTCTGCTGTTTACCGTGATGAAATCGCACCGAATATGAAATCAGGGAATATGCTGATGGTATCGCACGGATTTAGCGTGCATTTCGGACAGATCCTACCCGCTAACGATATAGACGTAACTATGATTGCCCCAAAGGGACCTGGTTCCCTTGTCCGAGAAGTATTTGAAGGCGGAGGCGGTGTACCATGTCTCATTGCTATCCATCAAGACACAACCGGTGCAGCTCGCGATATCGCTCTCGCTTATGCCAGAGGAATCGGGGGCACTCGCGCTGGAGTCATTGAAACTACATTCCGTGAAGAAACTGAAACCGATCTCTTTGGTGAACAAGCAGTACTTTGTGGTGGCACAGCAGCCCTAATTAAAGCAGCTTTTGACACTCTCGTTGAAGCAGGCTATCAACCAGAAATGGCATACTTTGAATGCCTCCACGAATTGAAACTCATCGTTGACCTTATCTACACTGGCGGACTGAGCAAAATGCGTAACGATGTCAGTAATACCGCAGAATATGGTGATCTCACGCGTGGTCCCCAACTCATTGACGATAGCGTTCGTGAAAAAATGCGCCAAATTCTGAAAGACGTACAAGGTGGTATCTTCGCACGAGAATGGGTGCTTGAGAATCAAGCGAACCAAGCAGTACTACGCGCACTACGACGACAGGAAGCAGAACTACAGATTGAAGAAGTCGGAAAAAATTTGCGTAGTATGATGAGTTGGCTTGACGAATAAATCCGTTGTTACGCTATTCATGTCCATTTTAGGAAACTATTGTAGGGACGTGTCCCAGAAAATTGCCATACGCGCATTCACCCGTTGATTGGCGCACGTCCTTAACATCTATACCAATCACATGATGGACAACGGGGCACCGTCCTATAATGAAAAGGTCCGACACCCCTAAGAGAGCCAACCCCAATTTGGCATCCAAAACATTTAGCCGGACTTCGCTAATTCTACCCATCTATCTTCCCGCGTTACTCCTATCAACAGGCGCGGGTATTATCTCTCCAACACTCCCAATCTATATAAAATCGTTTGATCTGTCTTATACACTAACAACATTTGTTATTGCGATCAGTGTGCTTGGAAATATCCCCGCAGGGATTATGGTAGAACGGCTCGGTAGAAAACCTGCCATGTTGATTGGATTGGTGATGATAGCCATTTCAACAATCAGTATGGGAACAGCCGGAAATCTCGCACAACTATTCACAGCACAATTGATTGGCGGTGTCGGTAATGCGTTATGGATGCTTTCTCGGCATGCCTATATGACTGACATGATTCCATTGGCAAAGCGCGGAAGGTCAATCGCACTATTCGGTGGTGTCAATCGGATGGGAACTTTTGCAGGGAAGTTTGTGGCAATCTTCCTTGGCGTAAATTTACGTCTGCCATTCTTCGTATATACAGGAATCGCAGTGCTGACGCTACTTATCTGTTTCTTCTCTATACCGGGAACTAAACGCGAGTCCAAGGTTCAGACGCAAGACACACAACAACCCTACCTAACACAACTACTCCATGTATCAAAACAACATTATAAACTATTAGCAACAGCAGGTGTTGGACAAGTATGTGTTCAAACACTACGACGAGGTTGTCATATTATCATTCCGCTATATGCTAGCGATGTTGCGGGTTTAAGCACACAAGGTGTACGTCTGGTGGAAATGATTTCTTCAGCTGTTGATATGTCAATGTTCCCTGTGGCAGGAATGATGATGGATCGTTTCGGGCGGAGATTTGCTACGGTACCAGGGATTTGCATCTTTGCTACCGGTATGGTGTTGATGCCGTTTACACGTTCATTCACTTGGTTGCTTCTGGCTGCTATCCTGATGCGGTTTGGGAACGGAATCGCATCAGGAACAATGATGACACTCGGTGCAGATTTAGCACCAATAGAGGGAACTGGAGAATTCCTCGGATTATGGAGACTTACCGGAGACTTCGGAGGAGCAGCCGGACCTATCGTAGTCGGTAATATCGCAGATGTATTCGGATTAAGTTTTTCTGGATTCGCTTTAGGTGGGATTGGTTACCTTGCAGTCAGTATCTTTCTCTGGTTCGTACCAGAAACCCTACAAAAAGAATAAAATGCCGGAAGAGGGACTCGAACCCTCACGCGCGATTTGCACACTAGAACCTGAATCTAGCCTGTCTACCAAATTCCAGCATCCCGGCATTTGCAATGATATAGTATATACGGATTCCAAACAAATGTCAAATTATAGTGGATTCTGAATGTGTAAAGTTTTTGGTAACAGGTTATCCCACGCTCAGACATATCGTAGGGGCGAGGTCGCCTCGCCCGCTCTTCCCTCCGCATGCTCCGCGTCTTCAGCGCATTCCGAGATTCTGACATGGTAGCAGGCACGTGCGGGGAATGCCTAAATGGCATTCATACCGTTGATTTGGCGTGCCGTCCCTCTTTGTAGCACAAACTTTCCAGTTTGTGCAAATCCACATTCCGCTGGATGTGTAAAGTTTTTGGCAACAGGTTACCTCCGGCTCAGATATATCGTATGTGCGGGGTCTCCCCGCCCGCTCTTCTGTCAGCATCACGGAAGGCACAGAACACACTAAAAGAAGAAGTCTTTTCCGCGTTCTCCGCGTATTCAGTGGGTTCAGTGATTCAGACAAAAGGACGGGCGGGAAAACCCCGCCCCTACGCAACAGTGTCAAATACTTTACACACCCGTGGATTCTGAAAATAGTATTACATGACACAAGTAGGTTGGACTAAGACTGCAAAATCACTTCCCAACACAAAACTGCGAAAAAATACGATCCAGAATATCTTCAGTAGTAGTTTGCCCTACAATGTCACCAAGTGCATCAAGACCAATACGTAGGTCCACAGAAACAAGATCGGGTGGCATCTCGTTTTCTAAACTTGCTATAACATTATCAAGTGCTTCCTGTGCACGACGAAGTGCATCTTGATGGCGAGCATTTGTAATAATCGGTGATTCTGCCATTGCAAATTCACCACCAAGTAGTTCTTCACGGATTGCAATTTTCAACTCTTCAATACCTTTTCCTGCTGTAATTGCAGTCTGAATAACACGCACTTTTGGACAGTGGTCAGATAACTCACGCGGATGTGTCACCATAGGAAGATCCGTTTTATTTAGTATCAGGATTACCCGATGAGAATTCCCAATCTGCAACAACTCAAAATCCGATTCATCTAACGGTTGGGACGCATCAAACATTAAGAATAGAAATTCTGCTTTGTTAAGGACATCTCTACTCCTTTGAACACCATGTTGTTCAACAATGTCATCAGTCTGTCGAATCCCTGCTGTATCAATAAGATTGATTGGAATACCACCGACGTTAATTGTTTCCTCAATGGTGTCGCGCGTAGTTCCGGGAATGTCTGTAACAATAGCACGCGCCGTGGTAACCAGTGCATTGAACAGACTTGATTTTCCTACATTCGGTTTTCCCAGTATAGCAACCTTGACACCCTCCTTGATAATTCGACCTTCGGAAGCAGTTTCTAAAAACTGCACTAAATCCTTCTGAACAGCGCGGACAGCTTGCAGCTGCGTGTCAATCTTCATAAAGTCCAAATCTTCATCTGGAAAATCAATTGAAGCCTCAACTTCTGCAAGTAATGCAGCAAGACTATCACTCAGACGATTCACATGCTCCGAGAGTTTCCCCGATAGTGCATCAATCGCGATCTTACGACTCAATTCAGTTTTTGAACTAATGAGTTCTGCTACTGCTTCTGCTTGTGCAAGATCAAGTCTACCGTTGAGATACGCGCGTTTAGTAAACTCACCCGGTTCAGCAAGTCTTGCCCCTGACTTTACAACTAACTCTAACACTGTCGTTAGTGGGACAAAACCTCCATGACAGTTGAATTCAATTATATCTTCGGTGGTATAGGTATTGGGAGCACGCATAATACCGAGAAGCACTTCGTCAACGACTTCATCGGATGCGGATGTATCTATGACATGCCCATGGGTAAGTGTATGTGTTGGGAGTTTGTCTGGTGAAACATCACGTGAAGGACAAAACAATTGACAAGCGATAGGTATCGCAAGTGAACCACTGACGCGTACTATCCCAATGCCTCCTTCACCTCTCGGTGTAGCGATGGCAGCGATGGTATCGTCAAATTTCATAAGGCAATTCCTGCTTTACAATGTGATTAATAGTCATCACTTGCAATAACAACACGCCGCATATCACCTTCGCCTTGACTAAAAGTTGAAACGCTATCATCCCCTTGTAAGGCGAGATGAATGATACGACGATCTTTGGCTGACATAGGAGAAAGAACAACATCTTGTCTTGTCCGTCTAACTTTAGCGGCAACCTGATGTGCAAGGTCAACAAGGGACTGTTCTCTCCGTTCCCGATAACCTTCAGTGTCAACAAACACCTTTTTCTTCGCAAGCGCACTTTTATTGATGATACAGTTCAGAATACGTTCCATAGCATCAAGCGTTTGACCATGTTTGCCGATAAGAAGTGCTGGTGAATCAGTTACCATATTAAGGTGCAGGCTTCCCTCAACAAAGTCAGATTCAACCTCACCATCAATACCTATCCGCGTGAGTATTTCTTTCAAAACGGTTTCAGGAGAAGTCGTGATATCTTCCTTAAGAGTGGCACGAACTTTTGCTGGTTTCGCACCAAAACTCAATATGCCTTTCGTCGGTTCGTTTATTATGATGATATTTACGTGTTCGCGTGTCGTTTCAAGTTCAGTGAGCGCAATATCAATTGCCTCTTCAACAGTTTCTGCTTCTACCTCAATATAGTTTTGCAAGTGGCAACACTCCTTTTGTCCTGTGTATATTCACGCAATAAGAAATGATTACGTCATACTCTTGCCAGTAATACTATTTCTGTTTTCGAGTCGGTTTAGTTTCCTGTATTTCGCTCTCACCATCATGGAAATACTTTGTTTGTATATATTGTTGAGCTACAGTAAAAACATTATTACATAACCAGTATAACACAAAACCAGATGCCCAATTATAAAAAAGGAAGACGAAAATAAGTGGCATAAACTGCATAATCTTCGCTTGCATATTCGTTGTAGCGGGTGTAGCAGACATGCCTCCGACAAATTTTTGTTGGAGCCAAGTCGTCAGTCCGTTTAGTAACGGTAAAAACCTTATTGCATCTATCTCCAAAAAGATCAACGGAATTGTAAATGGAAGTTTGACCAAGACATCTGGTGCCGACAAGTCATTTATCCAAAGGAAGAAAGGTGCCCCTCGGAATTCAACCGCAGTCCCAAGCAAAGCAAAAAGTGCCCAGAAAATAGGCAACTGCGGAAGCCATGGGATACACCCACTCAAAGGGTTCACTCCATTTTCTTTATAAATCCGCATTGTCGCTCTGTTCAGTTTTTGTGGATCATCCCGATATTTTTCTTTCAATTCAACCAATTGCGGCTGAAGTTGCTGCATCTTCTTCATCGAGACATGCGCTTTACGTGTTAACGGAAAAGAAATGATCTTTACTAACGCAGTCAAAATGATAATTGATAACCCATAGTTCCCAAAAACTTTGTATATCAACTTAACCAACCACAACATTCCCCAAGCAACAGGACCGAAAAAACCGAAATCAATAATTTTCGGTAGGTCAATTGATAGTTCAGGATCATTCGGGGCGGTGATTTCCTTCAACATTGCATCGTCTTTAGGACCTACGTAAAGACGAAATGAATGCGTTTCCTTCTGTTGTGATGACAGTTGAAAATTTGGAATTGTCAGGACAGTAGTCTCAGTAGGTGCTGCTACAAATACATCTGAAGGTGTTTTTGTTTCTGGCTTGTCAAGCTTATAGGTTGCCTGAAGTTCCGGGTCAGGAATCATAACCGCAGTAAAATATTGATTATTAATACCCGCCCATAGCACATTGGCATAAACTAATTCATCTTTCAACTCTTTCTTTGGTTTTCCTGTACCAATATAGGTTTTAGAACCCTCCTTTTTCGGGTCAAATCGTCCACGTTTACCAGACTCTTTTTCGTGAATTAGAAGGTCAGCATTAATGCCAGCTCCCCATCGAAGTTCGTAACCATTTGAAAGTTCATTTCCTCCAATTTGGACTAATTGAGAATCATCTGTAATGTTCTCAAATGTCAAATCCAAATCAACTGTATAACTCTTATTATAAAATGTGAACTTCTTAGCAACCTGTAGGATATCACCAATTGTAGTCGTAAAAGTAAGTGTCTCTCTATTTCTTGATTCAGACAGTGTAATCGCTTCCTTATCAGCCTCCCATGTAGCGCGCCTCAAATCTAAATCAAGTTGGAGGTCTTCATTTCCAAGTCGTAAGGCAAGACAGTTGAGAGCAGCCTCAGGAATAAGGTTCATCGGAACAATTATATTGGTGTCAGATCTGTCAGGAAAACGGAAATCTCCATTTTCATTCTTTTCTGTTAATTCCCACCGTTTAGCTATAGCTAATTTTTCGTTAAATGTAATTTCATAGGTATCGGTTGTGACCTGTACCACTGGATCGTCAGGATTAACCTGAATAACCTGCGGTAGTTCGGAATCAGGGGGTTTCTCACCACTACCATCAGATGTACTTGTTTGGGGTGTCTGTTCAGGTATTGTTGGATCGGTCGGTTCCGGCGCGAAGCGATTACCAAAGATCAGAGTCCATGCAATCATCACAACAAGCATTAGAACAACCGCAAGTATATAACGTGATCCCATTTATATTTAGAAACTCCTCTTTACTATTATTTGCTAATATATTTGTGATTTACCATACACTTGTTGTAGACATTAGATCAGTTTTATTGTTATTGAAGTGGATCAAAACCGCCAGGATGATAGGGGTGGCATTTCACCAATCGTTTTAATGTTAACCAAATGCCTTTGAATGCACCATACTTCTCAAATGCTTGTTGTGCATAGTGTGAACAGGTTGGATGAAAACGGCACGATGGTGGAAGAAGTGGAGAGATGAAGCGGCGATACCCGCGGATAGCGTAAAGAATGAATCGACTCATTTTATTTCACAAAACAGTGTTTTTGAGGACGTATTATTTACCCTAAATTCCCAACTCCTCAGTGAGAACGATTCCCAGTAGAGATTCAAAAGGAAAGCACCCTATCTATCTGCTTCTCTGTTCATCAAGATTGACGCTCGGAGGAATAATTTTTGTAAACTGTCTCGTGCTTCATGCATTGTTAGTCCACAGGCAGACGACCTACCTACAACTACAATATCGTAGTGGGGTAGAAGTTTATACTTCAGCACACGAAATGCTTCACGAACGAGGCGTTTGACACGATTCCTCTGAACACTTTTACCAACTTTTTTACTTACGGTAATTCCTAATCGGGTTTGTTTTAATTGTGTGTGGTAAACATATATAACGAAATACGCATCCCAATACTTTTTACCTTTTTTGTAGGCTCTCTGAAATTCCCATGACTTCTTCAGTCTTTCCGGATGCAGTTGATAGGACATAACGTCAGGACACACTCATATCGATCTCACCCTATACTTCGCAATTTGCAACAATGAACGCATAGCCATTTCACATCTTCAACCGTGTATAGGAATGCAGAATCATTCCGCCTCAGTTAATATAGAGGTACTTTTTCCACGAGGGATGATACCCCCGAAAATGACGGTTAAGTTGCAAATACGTCAAAATAGAAGGCGTTTTCGGTGCACGTTTTAACTTAAACTGCGTCTCATGAAGCATTTGACTGCCTTTTTTGTTATTGCATCGTTTGCAAGCAGTCACAACATTTTCCCATGTCGTTTTTCCGCCTTTTGAAATCGGAATAACATGATCAAGTGTGAGTAGAGATGCAGAAAGTTCACGATGGCAATACTGGCAGATGTGCTGATCGCGCGCAAGGACATTTTTACGAGAAAACTTGACGACACTGCGCGGAACATGAACATAGTTTACCAAACGAATAACATGCGGCACTTTGACTGCAGTTGATGGCGACTGTATTTCTGAATCAGACACTTCTTCTGTCTGAGCTGTTCCCTTGAATACCATTTTCAAGGCACGTCTGAGATTGCAAACATTGATCGCTTCGTAACTGGCATTTAGTACCAAAACGGTTACATCCACTCGCCTGTCCTCCTACAAGCAAGTCATTCAGACTGTAATCACACATTATTTTAACACATCTAAACGCAAATTGCAACTAAAATCTAAATCCACTTTCACAGGGTGTGTAAAGTTTTTGGCAAAAGGTTACCTCACACTCAGACATATCGTATGGGCGAGGTCCCCTCACACGCTCTTCTCTCCGCGTCCTCCGCGTCTTCAGTGCGTTCCAAGATTCTGGCATGGTAGCAGGCATGCGCCGCGTGCCGTCCCTCTTTGTAGCACAAACTTTCCAGTTTGTGCAAATACACGTTCCATAGGGTGTGTAAAGTATTTGACAAAAGGTTACCTCACACTCAGACATATCGTAGGAGCGAGGTCCCCTCGCCCTTGTCGGAACACATCCTATCCATCAGTAGTGACTGGATGACTGGATAGAGATGTGGTAAGAACGTGGTAATCGGGCGGGGAACACCGAACATACGCAATAGTGTCAAATACTTTACACACCCCTTTCACAGAATCTCTTTATATACAAAATAGAATTGTGGTATAATACTATGAAAATACACATTTTGGTGATACTTGTACATTCATTTTGTGAGGTACTGATCCTTCACGTTCTTATAAAGTGTTTATTTACGAAGGAGAATTCGGATGTCAAATGAGGGTAGACGTTCCTTTTTACAAATTGCAACTGCTTGCATTGGTGGATTACTGAGTTTAGCAGCAGGCATTCCACTGATCGGATTTGCAATATCCCCAGCGTGGAAAAAAGGCGAATCACAGTGGGTTGATTTAGGTTTAGTAGACCGCCTAAAAAACAGCCGCTTCAAAAAGGTAAATTATACATTCACAGCGAAAGACGGTTGGGTAAAAGCCACGAAAAAACGTTCTGTTTACGTTACAGATATAGGCAACGGTGAGTGGGATGTCTTCTCCCGAACATGCTCCCATCTCGGTTGTCTTGTTCGATGGAACGAAAGCCAAGAATCATTCCTCTGCCCGTGCCACGGTGCAATCTTTGATAAGAACGGTGCTGTTGTTGCCGGTCCACCACCAGAACCATTGCAAAAACTTGAAGTCAAAGTAGAAGCTGGTGTTTTATATGTAAGGGAGGTGTAAATGAAGCAATTTCTAAAAGATCGTCTCCCGTTAGATGGTATGATGGACCATTTCCGCAAACCACTACCGAAACATATCAATCTGCTTTTCTCACTTGGTAGTTTAGCAATGTTCCTGCTGATACTACAAGCGGTAACAGGTGCATTTTTAGCGTTATACTATTCTCCTTCACCAGACCACGCCCACAATGCTGTCAATTATATATCTAACGAAGTGCCTTTCGGAAGTTTTGTGCGAGGCTTGCACCATTGGGGTGCAAGTGCGATGGTCATTATCGTCTTTCTGCATATCCTTCGCGTTGTTTTGTACGGCTCATATAAAGCACCGCGTGAACTCACATGGGTCGTCGGCGTTCTCTTGTTCATAGTTACACTCGGTTTCGGTTTTACAGGTTATCTGTTGCCATGGGACGAAAAAGCGTATTGGGCAACAGTTGTCGGTATAGAAATTTCAAGTACTGCCCCTGTGTTAGGTGATGTCGTTGCAAAAATCCTTCGTGGCGGCACTGAAGTTGGCGCGGTAACGCTATCTCGGTTTTACGCACTTCACACAATCTGGCTACCGTGGTTAGCGTTCGGTTTAGTCGGCGTACACCTATTCCTTGTCCGATTCTATGGCTCTTCAGGATTACCGAAAAATACAGACGAAGAGATGAATACCGGCAAACCGTTCTATCCCGATCAAGTATTTGAAGATGTTGTCGGTATGCTAATTCTTTTTGTAGTACTTGCCTGTGCTGCCCTGTTTGCACACGTTCCGCTTGAAGATGTCGCAGACCCGACAAACGCAAATTACGATCCACGACCAGAATGGTATTTCCTTTTCCTATTTCAACTGTTGAAATACTTCCAAGGTCCTTTTGAGATACTTGGTACATTTGTCATTCCAACGGTCGGTATGTTGTTACTGCTATTCCTACCGTTCTTAGACAGAAGTGAACGGAAAGTGCTTTGGAAACGTCCAATTGCAATGACAGTAACAAGTGTTAGTGTTGTAGCAATTGTAGGATTGACAATCTTGGGTGCGACTGCACCAAAACTTGAGACCACAGAAGAAACTCCCCCTACAGAACAAGTTCAACAAGTTGCTCCACCTGACACGCAAATAGAACAAACCGACGAGGAAGAAGATGTATTTGACTTCCAATTAACTGAGGAAGAAATTGAAAATGCAAGAGATGTGGATGGGAATACGGAATAACTATTTCAACGCAAGTTCGGTAAAAGAAAAATGGATGTGATTGTACGTTGGGTTGAGGAACGAAACCCTACTTGAAAAAACATTTTACTTGTGGGAAATCGTCGGTCGGATAGTCATGATGAAAAACGGCATTCTTGAAGAACAATACCCCTTATTTCCCATAGACACTCAGTCTGAAGTCTCAGAAGAGGTAACAATATCTGACGAGACAGAATTAGTCTCCTTCCGGGAGTTAGTCCCAGAAATCACTGACACAGGCTACCTGACCCACGCCATCGTCTCATATCCCGCAAAATTCATTCCCCAGGTCGTCAGATATGCAATCAACACCTACACAAAAGAGAATGACTGGATCGTTGATCCATTCGCTGGTTCAGGAACTGTAGGTGTGGAAGCGTATTTGTGTAAACGTAACGCCATTCTCTTTGACCTCAACCTACTGTTAAATCACATCATGCCGTTAAAGATATACCTCGGAAAAGAACGATTGAAGAAAGAATCGTTAGGGAGATTGTTAGACGGTATGATAGAGAATAATACACACCGTTTTACACCCTCCTGGTCCAATGTCAACTATTGGTACGCATCCGAAATCTTAGAACTGCTTTCGCAATATTGGGGGTTTGTCCACAACATAGAACAAGATGTCTATACTGGTATTATCAAAGCAGCACTACTAAAGGTTAACAAACGATTCTCTTACACCGAACACAGAACACCAAAGTTAGCAAGATCCAAACGAAAATTAGCGACAATTGAAGAACTGCTCAAGGAAAATTGGAAAGAGCAGCTTATTGATATAATATACATACATTCCTTCAAAACATTAAGTCGCATAAACGATTTCATAACCCTCACACAACATCATCAAAATCAGGTTGAGTTTCAGGGTGGTGTTGATTCTTCCTATATTGATGTGCCACGCGAATGTGACGCACTTATCACTTCTCCGCCCTATCTACAAGCACAAGAATATATCCGCTCAACAAAGATGGACCTCTACTGGTTAAGACACACCGATGAAGAAATTCAAGCATTATCACGTCTTGAAATACCCTACCGCAAAGCAGATCGTATTATACATACAAAAACATTGGACAACATCAGGGACAAACTCACACGTCCAGACTTATGCAAACGACTTGACTCCTATTTTTGTCATACAATAAATGCTCTTGAAAATACCATGAACCGATTGAAACCGAATGCAACCGCATGTGTTTTTGTAGGCAATCCGCGCATTGACGGTATAGTCGTAGAACTGTGGAGAATATTGGTAGAATATTTTTCAGAACGCGGCTACCAATTTGAAAAAGTATATGAAGATAGGATTAAAACACGCCAACTGTTCGGAGTGCGAAAAAATAAAAACCCCGATGGGATGAAGTCAGAATATTTACTTATATTGAGA
>VYFM01000218.1 GCA_009842375.1 Candidatus Poribacteria bacterium
GTAGAATCATCATAGTTATCTATTATATTGTCTAATCCGAGCAATTTTTGGGGTTGTAATGTAGCAAGTGAAAATGCTTCTGACATTGAGATTCCCGCGAATTGCACACTATTTTCAATACCTCTTGCCAATTCAATCGCTGAACCAGCAAGGTACTCAGTCCCTTGTAACTTAACACATCTATCATTCGTCAATTCGACAGGTTGTCCAGCGAACTGATAGTTTCCAGGTTTCATGCCTGCCAAAGCAACAGCATCACTAATGAGAATACAACGGTCAAGAGTTTTAGCGCGTGTCATTGATTTAACTACAGTGGGTGGAAGATGATGTCCATCAACAATTAGACTTGCCCAAAGTTCATCTGAACCAAGTTGTTCCCAAATATAGTTCGGATGTCGTTTTATATTTGCATGTGCTCCATTTCCAAGGTGTGTTGATAGCATAGCACCTGCACTAATCGCTTCTCTGATATTTTCTACGGATGCATCTGTATGTCCAATTGCGACAACAATGCCTTCAGCAACAAGTTTTTCAATGAATGGAATTGCCCCAATCTTTTCAGGTGCCAGGGTAACAATACATATCATACCTTCTGCAATATCCTGAAGCCTACGAAATTCATCCCAGTCTGGATTTCTTATATGTTGTAAAGGGTGGGCACCACGTGGTCCATCTACGGATGAGATATAAGGTCCTTCAAGGTGAATACCGAGTATTGAGTGTGCAACTGCTGAATCCGATTTACATGCTTTTACAATAGAACCAAGAGAATTGCTTATACTCTCATACGAAGCTGTTACGACTGTGGGACACAAGAAACCTGTTCCTACGTTCCAAAGTGAACGAACCATCTTGCCTACGTCGGCATCTGTAACAGTTGGTACATTCAAGTCATATCCCGCGAATCCATTGACTTGTATATCTACCAGTGCAGGTGCTAACAACATCTGACTATGGATTGATTCTATTTGACTAATCGACTGAATACGATTGTTTGCAAATGTTATTTCAACAGGTGCATTTGTAAAAATATTGATGCCTTGAAGTTTCATGATAATCCTGTTTTTCAAAATAGGATATAAAATAAGACTATCATAACCTAAGTTGTTACCTACAAGGTTTTCAACTAATGCTGCTATTTTTTATTTAGAATTATTCATTAATCGTGATATATTGTAGGGCAAACTAAAAGTTTGCTACTACAGAAATGTCCTATTAATTACAGATTTTACTATAAATGCAAGGAAACCTGATGGAAGCCAAAATATTGATTGTAGAGGATGAACGTGATATCGTAGAGTTGCTAAGATATAACTTGCGACAGGAAGACTTTAAAGTCGATGCTGTTCGCAATGGTGCTGACGCATTACAACGCGCAGTTGATAATCCACCCGACCTGATTTTATTAGACCTCATGCTACCTGAAGTTGACGGATTAATTGTGTGTCGCCTCCTAAAAAACGACCCTCGTACAAAAAAGATACCGATTGTTATGTTAACCGCAAAAACGGATGAAAGCGACCGCGTAACAGGTCTTGAGTTAGGGGCTGATGATTATATCACCAAACCATTTAGTCCGCGTGAGGTTGTATTACGTATCAATGCTGTCCTACGGAGACTCAAAGCAAGCAGTGAGGCTGATGAGGATAATCAGATACAAACACATGGTGTGACGATTGACCTGGACCGTCATCAAGTGTTGACCGAAGATGGCGCGATTGATCTTACTGCTACGGAATTCAAGCTTATCACTTTATTTGCAGGTTCTCCCGGACGCGTCTTCTCACGTGACATTTTGATGGATGTCATCTGGGGACAGGAATATTACGGTATTGATAGGACAGTTGATACACATGTCAGTCGTCTCAGACGTAAACTTGGCGATTTAGGGAAACATATTGAAACTGTGTACGGTGTTGGGTATCGACTAAAAGAAGAAAAAAAGCTGAAAGGAAAAAAGAAATGATCGCAGAAGAACAGCAGACTATGTTCTATTTGCGAAAGAATGGAGCCATTGAATGAACTTAAGACTAAGAGACAAAGTTGTCGTTGTGACTGGGGCAAGCCGTGGTATAGGTAGAGCAATAGCAAACGGCTTCGCCGAAGAGGGATCAAGACTCAGTATCTGTGGTAGAGACCCAGAAACATTACAATCTGCATCAGAGGAACTCACCGCACACGGTATAAAGGTCGTGTCAAAACCAACCGATGTAACTGATGCCGCACAAGTAGAAGCATTTATAGCAGAAACCTTAGATCGTTTCACCAGAATTGATGTTGTCGTCAACAATGTTGGTGGGAGTCGATGGACACCATTAAACGAGATTTCTGATGAGGAATGGCACGAGATTCTCGATCTAAATCTCGTCACCGCTACCCGTATCAATAGACTTGCTATTCCTGTAATGCAGAAGCAAGGTGAAGGTGTAATCCTTATGATTACCTCTATTTACGGTAGGGAAGGTGGAGGACATATTACCTATAACGCTGCGAAAGCCGCTGAGATCAGTATGACGAAATCGTTAGCGAAGGAACTTGCCCCTGACAACATACGTGTCAATAGCATTGCCCCAGGGTCTATTCTATTTCCTGGTGGCGGTTGGGATCGTCGTATAAAAGCGGATCCAGAAGCGATGAAAGCATTTGTAGAAAGTGAGATGCCACTTGGTCGTTTTGGTAAACCGGAAGAGATTGCTAATGTTGCTGTATTCCTTGCATCCGAACGCGCAAGCCTTGTTACTGGTGCATGTATCAATGTTGACGGGTGTCAGTCACGTTCAAATATATGACATCAGAAAATTCTTACGTCCTATAATCTGCATTAATACGGATGTAATCGTAGGAATAATCGCATGTCCACATCGTTACTTCTGCATCACCGGCGTGCAGGTCAATGGTAATCCGCACAGGATCATTATCAAACAGTTGTGTGGCTTTATCCTCGTCGTATCCTGAATCCATTCCGTTTTTGACCAGTAGGTAATCTCCGAGTAATACGTCAACGTGGTAAGGGTCAAAATCGGCACCAGATTTGCCGATAGCCATCATAATTCGTCCCCAGTTTGCATCGTTAGCAAACACGGCTGTCTTCACGAGTGGAGATTCTGCAACGGCACGTGCCGCCTTTTCAGCATCAATTCTATCCTTTGCCCGTTTGACAACAACCTCTACGAGTTTGGTCGCACCTTCACCATCTCGTGCTAACATTTTCACTAATTCAGTACAGACAAACTGCAATCCCTCACAAAATGACTCGTAATCCGCACCACTGGAATTGGTTATTTTAGCGTTCTGTGTCCCGCCTGTTGCAAGGATGATAACAGTATCGTTTGTGCTGCGGTCTGTATCAACGGTAAGCAAATTATAGGTGTTATCCACTACACGTGTTAAAGCAGATTGAAGCGTTTCACTACTGATACAAATATCTGTCGTTAAATAGGAGAGCATTGTTGCCATGTTAGGAGCAATCATTCCCGAACCTTTGGCAATTCCACCAATCTTCACAGTTTTGCCACCAATATCTATTTCCACAGCAGCAGACTTTGGATGCGTATCCGTAGTCATAATTGCTTCTGCAGCATCGGCACCACCATTAGTGCTGAGTGCTTCGGTCGCAAGTTGAATTCCTTTCTCAATTTTTTCCATTGGCAATTGCTGTCCAATAACGCCAGTTGATGACACAAGAACATCTTCCTCTGCTATGTTGAGTTTTTCAGCGGTTCCTGTCGCCATCAAATGTGCATTTATCATACCCCGTTCACCAGTGCAGGCGTTTGCGTTTCCACTATTTATTACAATTGCTTGTGCAGTTGGATTGCTGAGATGCTTGCGACAAACTATAACGGGGGCAGCAGTGACGCTGTTCTTGGTGAAGACACCCGCCGCAGTCGCTGGCTCATCCGTAACAATGAGAGCTAAATCTTTTGCTTCTGCTTTTTTGATTCCTACATGGATACCTGCTGCCTGCACACCTGGAACAGCAGTTATTCCGCCATCTATTTGTTTCATAAATTGCTCCTTATATCAATGTAGCAGAAATTGTAATACACCATTGTGGAATTGTCAATTGGAAAACAGATCGAACATAGAGGAACAAGACGGGCGTGTAAAGTTTTTGACATTAGTGCTTAGTCACTCACTAATAGATGGATATAGTCGTTTTAGTTTTATACGCGCATCATCTGTTCTAAATCGCCAATTCATACTTGTTCGCTGTTCATTTCGACGGGTTTGCCATGAACGGATCTCCTGTTTTAAGGTTTCTTGGTCAGGGATACGCCTTGAAATACATCCTCTGGATAGCACGGATAATTCAATCTCAGCCATATTCAACCAACTGCCATGTTTTGGTGTATAGTGGAACTGTATTTTTCGGCAATACGCCTTGCTTGGTCTGGTGGAAAAGCTTTATACGGCGATGCGGGTTTGTGAGTATTTAGATTATCGCAAACAAGCGTGATCTTTTCAGCATCAGGAATACGAAGCACAAGCCCCTACCTTTAGGTAGTGGGTACTATGACCTAAACACTCCACATGCGCTACCACAGATTCGGAGACACCCTCCAAACTATATCCACCTTCCAGTGCCGATACGACGTTATCCGATGCAGTGTCTTCTGCAATGGTAAGGACCAAGTCGGTTAACATCGCAAATCCTTCTGCAGTGATGTTAGTGTTAGAAAGCGGGTCAAGGTAGTGCGCATCAAATCCAGCGGAAATAAGGATAAACTCAGGTGAGAACTCCTGTAAGGCTGGACCGAGAACATCCTCAAAGACTGCCTTATATTCATCATTGCCACTTCCTGGTGACATCGGCACGTTAAGCGTGGTACCTTTCGCATCTCCGCTGCCTTGTTCATATTTTGAACCAGTGCCAGGGTAAAGTGGAGATTGATGGATAGAGAAGAAGAAAACCGACTCGTCTTCATAGAAAATGTCTTGTGTACCGTTGCCGTGATGCACATCCCAGTCCACAATTGCGACCTTACCTACACCGTGCTCCCGTTGGAGATAACGTGCAGTAACGGCTATGTTGTTGAACAGGCAAAACCCCATGCTCTGTCCCGGTGTTGCGTGGTGTCCCGGCGGACGTACCATTGCAAAGGCGTTTTTCACTTGGTTTGTCGCAACTGCTTCTGCAGCACATAATACCCCACCTGTTGAAAGCAAGGCAATATCGTAAGATTCATGTCCGACAGGCGTGTCATAAGCCATCGGTATTTCTGCTTCACATGATTGTCGGATGTACTCGCTATAACCGGGTTTATGTGCGTAAGCGATCTGTTCAACGGTCGCGGGGGTTGGGTCTATGTAGTGTAGTTGCTCCCAGACTTCGCTTTGTTGGAGTGCTGCGAGGCTGGCTCTGAGTCGGTCTGGTCGTTCGGGGTGTCCGGGACCTGTGTCGTGGTTTAGGTAGTCTGGGTGATAGACGAATGCAGTTTTTTGTGGCATGTATTTGATTTACTCCTATCTCAACTCCGCAACCGTCTAACACGGGCAGGTGTGTCGTCTCCATGAATCTCCGAAGAGAGGATACGCAGACTCCGATCTTCTATCGGTAGTTCTACCTTGACACCACCACGGCGATGCGACTCTCGCAGGGCAATGGCTACCTCAAGCGCAGCGCGTCCATCTTCATCTGAACACTTTGGTGAACCACCGTTCTCAATGGCATTGATGATGTCGTCAACAATGGTCAAACCCATCCCTTGCATCCGATTAGGGTATGGAAACGGACATGTCGCAGGTACGCCACGTCCACGTCGACCACCGGGTAGGACTCGAATCAACTCAAATTTTTCAGCATTGTTGATTGAACGGATACGACCACTTGAACCGATGACATCTACTTCCCAAGGTGCTGCACCACACGCAGTGCTTCGGAGATAGGCACGGACACCGTTGTCAAAAACAAGATATCCATTTCCCATTAGGTCGTTTTCTCCTGCAGCAGCTTCGTCAGACTGCATCTCACCGAAGACCCATTGCACATTACCACCAGCCATATAACGTAGAATGTCAATGGCATGGCTGCCGTTATGTGAAAGACCACACTGTGCATAGACAGTTACCTGCAGTACATTGCCGATTTCACCTTCGTCAATGAGTTTCCTTGCCTCGCTAAAAAATGGATTCCAACGGCGCGCGCAATTGACTGCCATGACAACACCATTTTCTCGGCAGACATTTACCATCGTGTCCGCTTCAGCGAGACTAAGGGAGATCGGTTTTTCTGCCCAGATTCCCTTGATACCAGCACGCGCTACATCCTGAACAATTGTTGAACGAACTCGTGCTGTTGTACATACGCTGACGAGATCCAAGTTTTCCTTCTCTAACATTTCACAATAATCGGTGTATATATGTTCAGGACTGATTCCCCAACGTTCACCGAAGATTTCGGCTTGTTCTGCATGTAGATCAGCACCCGCGACCAATTCAGTTTTCGGGGATGCATCATAACTCGGAGCATGACAGTAAGGCAGAAAGAGTGAGCCACCTTGTGTAATTTCGTCGTCAAAAGTGCTTCCCATCCTCCCTAAACCGATTACTCCTGCGCGATATGTTGACATCTTTATCTCCTTTAAGAATGTCGTGTTATAAAACGATTGTTGCAGCCTTATCCTGAACTATCTTTGTAATTTCTCGTAGACAAAATCCAACCACCTATCTTGTGGTGATATAATTTGAGGTTTCGGTGAAAGGGGTGTCCAGTATGGCTTGAAAATATGTCCTCTATCACTCATCAATTCCCATGCATCTTCTGTTTCCTCTTGTGTGGACAAATGGAAAAAATGTCTTTTTTTGTGGTTACTTAAGCATTCGTTCGGTACCCATCCGGTAATGTTATAGTCAATGCATATAGGTTTGTGAAATTCGTCAAATTCATATTCAATGTACGAAATGTGTGTGAAATCTTGCTCGGTTGAATGATAATCGACAGTGAGTCCTCTTGTGAGTTTTTCCTTGTAGGGAACTGCACTTAAATCAGGTTTGATATAGACTTCGGTTGTTTCCGTAATAATCCGTTGCTGTTGTTCTAACTCATTTTCCATACAACCGAGATATTTTTCAATTTTTACATCTTGTAGTCCGGTTTCTTCATAGGTTTCACGTATGGCAGTAGTTTCAATATCTTCACCTACTTCCACGCTCCCAGCAGGGATTTGAACGCCTGCTGTTGGATGTCTGAATACAAGCAACATATTCACTCCGTCTCGTTTCTGTGTGATAAATGCGGTGACTTTTTCGATGGAATTATTAATGCTCCATTCTCCTTCCCGATATTTCAACTCATACCAAAATAAAACGCGGCTGTCACTTATGTATTGACACGATTATCTTCCACAATGTCATATCCATTGTCCCAGGACTGTTTATGAGAAATGGCGAGGTCTAGAGACCTCGCCCTACAAGTGATTTCTTGATATGCTCTAAGCGTAGATATTCTTCATTTGCCAAGCATCCAGCGATTTGAGTTCACTGTCTTGTCCTTGTGAACGCAAAGACACACCAACGCTATCTTTCCTGTCAGGATATACACGCATCGCGACACATTGTCGTCCATTGGCGAACACTTCAACGACACTCTTATCAACAAACACACGCAATTTGAGCGTTTCATCTCCGAGTATAGACAAGCCACCAGTTTCTGGAGCACGCGAACGAACATCTGGTGCAACTGATGAATAGGATGAATCTATGGTTAGTAAACTCTCGCGGACATTTCTGTCTGAATTATGGTTTCGCATGCCGCGTTCTCTGAAAAATGCAATACGTGTGAACTCCTCTTTCTGTGGCGAACGTAGCACGTTCAACTCAACCATCGGAGAACCTTTTGTATCAATCTCAAGTTCCAACTCCATTGCATTACCGTTGATGTTTTCTAACACTACCTCCTCATTCGCAGGGAGTGTCATCGCATCAACATGTTGATGGTCATACCGTAGCGATTCAATATCACCAGCAGGTTCAACACCGATTTCATCCCTTGAGAGAAGTGTCAGACGACGTGGCAGTGTCATAATCTGGTTCCAACCCTTAGTCGGTTTTGCTGGGTTCATGTTGTAGATGACAATAATTCCACCTTCACCATCAGGCGTTGCAGAGGGCGCGTGTACACCAGCAGGAGAGGCAGCACCGAAGTTGTTCTTAGCTCCTCCAGTTACGACAAACTTATCCCGCGTTTTGTCATAATCACCGATTAGATATTGTCCACCGCTCATGTGACTGAAGAATAGGAGAATGTGCCGATCACCGATAGGCCAAAAATATGGACATGCACCATCATCACCTACCAATGTGTATTGATCATCTTCTACGAACGGATGTAAATATACCCAGTTTGCTAAATCTGCGGAACGGAGCAGGAAATTAGCGCGGACAGGTTTACCAGCAGGACCGTGTGGAAGTGTTCCTCCCGATAGCGAATAATACATGTCATTTTTTTTCCAGATGCACGGGTCAAAGACTCGATAAACAGGTGTTGTGCCGTCTGCATGTCTGGAGGGTATCACTGCCTTACCAGAGACCTTCTCCCAGTTCAGTAGGAGTGGATCACTTGACACCGCTACCATATTGCCAACAACCGTCCCGTGATACATTGCAATCACGCGGTCTTCTTCCACGAATGTTGAACCAGAGAAACAACATCTTTCTGGATTCGGATAGATCGCATAGGGCAAATCTCGCCAATGGATTAGGTCATCACTAATCGCATGTCCCCAGTGTTGGCGTGTATCTTCTGGTGGGTATGCTTGATAGAATAGATGCCACCGTCCTTGCCAGAAACAGAGTCCGTTTGGGTCATTGAGCATCGCTTCAGGATTGATGTAGTGATAGATAGGACGATGTGGATCTCCTTCATAAGTTTTCCGATAAGCGTTTAGACGTTGCATCAATGGATTCGTCTTTAACTGTTCTTTCTGTTCTTCCAACGTTTCCGCGAAAGTATAGTGCGGAACTTTAGAGGTAAAATCTTCGTTAGCCATAGTTTCTCCTCTGTGTAATGCGTATGAGATTTATAGTGTGTAACATAGCATGGGGAAACGCCCTGCGTCCAGTTAAATGTGCATTCAAAAGTGGCGTTTTATTCCAGATGTATTAATATACCACAAATGTATGATATGACTTATTAAAAGCAACAAGTGTGTTTCATATTTCTTATTCATAGGTGGCAAACTTAGGAAAGAGGAGCGTTTGTGTCTCATAATTTATATTGTATCTCCTATATGTTTGACTCACAGATTTCACAGATTACATAGGTGATCAAGGTTACACTATCTGAGATGTCGATCAGTCTAATGTGAGAATAACGGCAATCCTATGAAACCACAACTGCCCCAAAATTTGTTAACAGCGTTCAGCCAAGTAATTCCAGATTCTGACAATAACAGGGCTGGAAACAAGGCACACAATACTGGCAACTCCAATAAATTGACAGTTATAGGTAGAGCTTTACTCAAAACAGATTCACGGTTGATTCAGGGTATGTAAATGTTTGTTATTGGATTCTGTCTGAATCACGGATTATCGCGGATATCACAGATGACGCGGATTAGTGGAATGTGTACCAAAATACTATTCACAGGATTATGTTTTATTTTAATCATGAATTATATTTCTGAATCGTGAATTGTCATCCTCTTGTGCGGAAATACAAATGCTAAGAATATACCGTTGAAATACTAGGTCAAAAATCCGCGCCATCTGTGATATCCGCGATAATCCGTGATTCAGACAATGAGATCACCGTATATTTAGGTTTACCGCTGCAATCTGTCCACCAGACAATAATCTCCATGACAAAATCTTTACACACCCGTTAATTAAATAACACTTGCGAAAAGCCCTGATAATTGGTATTCTCTAATGAAATGCGAAAACATATTGGACAGGTTTTTACTCCACAAAAATGGGCAGAATGGCTCATCAACAAATGGGACATCTATGATGCGTGGTGCAATGGTGCACATATCTGTGACCCTACTGCTGGACAAGGAGCATTCGTGCTTGCGATGCTCCATATCGCACGTAACCAAGGAATCCCTATCACCTCTGAACGCTTGTCCCGACTCACGATCATTGAGTTAGTTCCATCACATCTCGATCAATTCAAAAGAAATGTCCAACTCGAATTTGGTATTGATTTTCCTAACGATCAGGTCTATTGCCAAGATATTATTACGGAGGAACATGAAAGGAAATACGACATTCTCATTGGAAATCCACCTTGGGCAAACTTCGGAGACCTACCTACGAGGTATAAAAGACACATAAAGCCTTATTTCATTCAAGAAGGACTTGTTGCGAATCTGCAACGAACACTATTGGGTTCTTCACGTGTTGATATTGCTGCATTGGTACTGAAGGTTGTTTTGGGGAAATTGCTCAAAGAGAACGGCACCGGATATTTCTATCTTCCCACGTCTCTCTTTTTTGGCGATGGGGCACATCGTGGATTTAGAAGTTATAGCACAAATTGTTCGAAAAAATCATCTGATATCTATCGAAATTTTTCCATAGATTCCGTCTATGAATTTACGTCAACTAAGGTATTTAAGGGTGTTAAGACTGCATACTGCTGTGCAAGATTTCAAGGCGATACTGAACAAAAATTTCCTGTGTCATATTTCAAGGAACTAAATGGAAAATGGGTTGAACATAAGGCATTACCGTTCAAAAACACTTCCGATCCGTGGCGAATCGTTCAAAACCTTGATGAACTCAGTACCAACAAAACGCTCTATATTAGTTTGACACCTGAACAGAAACCGAGACAAGGGGTGAATACATGTGGTGCGAATAGTATCTTTATCTTTGACGATAAACCCTCTCATCTTCCTGATGAGTTTGTATATTCTCTTGTAACTAAAGAGATATGGCGACAACACACATTGACACCACAAAAATGGATTCTGCTGCCGTATCAGCGAAAAACAGGAAAACCGCTTGCTTGGGAACAAATCCAACAGAACGACACATTGTACAGTTACCTATTGAGTTTCCAAGATGTCTTACAGGATCGAAAAGGTACACTCCTACAATCGGTTATAAACAAGGAAAATTGGTGGGCTATGCTCGGTGTCGGCACATATTCGTTTGCACCTTTTAAAGTGATATGGGAGGCTTACGGGAGTAAACAATTTATTCCAATTGTTCTAAGCAATATAGATGGACAGATGTGGCAAGGAAATCAGGCAATGCATGCATTTATTCCGTGCTGGTCCGAAAATGAAGCACATCGGGTAAAAGCCGCACTTGAAAATCCAGAGATATTAAACCTGTTACAACAACTTAACGGAGCAGGAAAATGCAATTGGGCACAGCCGGGGAAGATAAAGAAAATACTATCATTTAGTGAAGCTGAGAATAGATCGTTAGGAAAATAAAAAATAGGACGGATACAACTATCCGCCCTATATCAGTAGACACGTTTATAGTGAAATCCAAAAATATATGCACACTTTTGGTCTGTAGGACTTAAACCGACCTATTGGACTGTGCCGTAGCACAAACTTTCCAGTTTGTGCAGCGTGCACGCAACCTAACAGGTTACGCTACAATTGTGTGCAAGTAATTATGGTTTCCACTATAATACCGTGAAAATTGATCTTATAAGTTATAACCACGTTCGTTGTGTTGTGATAGGTCAAGACCCATACGTTCATCATCCTCTTCAACGCGTAGACCGACAATTGCATCAACGATTTTAAGGATTATAAACGACAGCACACCACTCCAAACAATGGTGATAACGATACTAAGGAACTGTGCCCAGAGTTGACTTCCTATCATTATATCTTCAGAACCACCTAAAACTGTGGCAGAAAAAACACCTGTCAATAAAGCACCGACAATTCCACCGATACCGTGAACACCAAACGCATCAAGAGAATCGTCATATCCAAGTTTTGTTTTTAAACTGGTAGCACCCCAGAAACAGACAGCACCAGAGACAAACCCAATAACGAGTGCCCCAATCGGTCCAACCGTACCTGAAGCAGGTGTAATCGCAACCAAGCCTCCAACAGCACCTGTAACTATACCGAGTACGCTCGGTTTCCCATGTTTGCCCCACTCAATAAACATCCATGTTACTGCTGCAGTAGCAGTTGAAACTTGAGTGACAAGCATCGCCATTCCAGCAACACCATCAGCCGCGAGTTCACTTCCAGCGTTGAAACCGAACCATCCTACCCATAGCATTGATGCACCGACTACCGTGATGGTCAAACTATGCGGTGGCATTGCAGTGGTCTGATATCCGATACGTTTTCCAACTAAAATAGCTGCGACTAACGCTGCGATTCCTGCGTTAATATGCACTACGTTTCCACCAGCAAAATCAAGTGCTCCGATAATATCACCAAAGAGTGAACCGTCACCGGACCATGCCATGTGGCATAGGGGTGCATAGACAATTAGTGACCAGACTGCGGAGAATAGCAGCATCGCAGAAAACTTCATACGTTCTGCAAATGCACCTGCAATCAGTGCGGGTGTAATAATCGCAAATGTCATTTGAAACACGACAAAAACTGTTTCAGGAATAGTTCCGCTTAAGGTATCCACACCAATACCAGCAAGGAAAAACGTTCCGAGTCCTCCAACAAACGAGTTGAAGGTGATTTTCCCTGCCTCCATTCCAGCGGTATTGAAAGCGAGACTATAACCGATGACAATCCATAAAATAGATATAATCCCTGTCAGAGCGAAACACTGCATCAGCACAGAGAGTACGTTTTGAACACGAACAAGCCCTCCATAGAAGAGAGCAAGTCCGGGAATCGTCATAAACAACACAAGTGCTGTTGCTGTTAGCATCCATGCAGTATCCCCAGAATCGGGGGCTCCTACTGCTTCCACTTCAGTCGCCTCATGCTGGTCTGCATAAGCATGTTGTGTCAGTATTAGACCTGACACACAAGATATCAATATTATTGTTAGGATTAGCGTTCCTATTAAGGTGTAACTAAAACGCTTATTTTTCCAATGTGATGCACTTCGTTGTTGCATCTCTTTCCTCCTTAAATTATCCAAGCATAATGCTTGTGTACTGTTCAGATACTGGCAGACAATGTCTACCTTCAAATAATATAAAACGATAAATCTTTATCCACACCATTCGTATAACATAAAAC
>VYFM01000606.1 GCA_009842375.1 Candidatus Poribacteria bacterium
GTTAGTAATCTTTCTTCTGTAGGAGCAACTCGGGGAATCATGCAGAATGCTAAACGCGTATTCTGCCATTGGCATTCCCCGGATTTCACGAATGACGCAGATATGTTTTCGATGTTTTTTCCTCGCTTTCAATGGATGGATGTTATTCTTTTCAAATGGGATTGGAAGGTGAAGACTCAGAAATCCGCGTTCCTCCGCGTAATCCGCGTAATCCGCGATTCAGACAACACACATGCCAAATACTTTACACACCTCATTTTGCAGGTTATTTAGTTTTCGGTTTTTCTGGTATATTTTTCACATTTTATAGTGAAATCCAAAAATATAGGCACACTTTTGGTCTGTAGGGCTTAAACCGACCTATTGGGACTGTGCCGTCCCACAAACTTTCCAGTTTGTGCAGAGTGTACGCAACCTAACAGGTTACGCTACAATTGTGTGCAAGTAATTATGGTTTCTACTATAATATAAACTCATACGTATGCAAAGGTAGTAGGCACACGTCCTGTGCCGTCAACCCAAAAATGTAAAGCGGACGGCACGCGGCGCGTGCCTGCTACCTTTGAATCAACGTTCAGTTGACACCCATGTGGTAGAGCACAAGCGAAATCCGAACTACGATATAAACTATCAGTAATACTCATTAACTGAAAATTCTTAAAACTGAATAATCCTGCCCATTTTGTACATAGCTTCCTTTTCATGTAATGCAGTGATATGATAAATACACCTTGTTGAGTAAACTTAGAAAGGAACAAATTCCGTGCCAAAACTCATTATGATGCCACCGCAAAATACGCAATCTCAAACGTGGGCAGAACACATTCAAAATAATTTACCTTCATATACCGTTATCTTACCAAAGACAGACGAAGAGGTTAATGCCCATCTCCCAGATGCAGATGCTGTTTACGGTTGGGTGTCTCCCGAACAATTACCGTTAGCAAAAAACCTACGATGGCTACAGAGTCCTGCTGCAGGTCCTGCTGCCGGTTTCTATTACCCTGAACTGATTGAGCATCCTGTTGTCGTCTGTAACCCGCGTGGTATTTACAATGATCACATTGCACAACATATTCTGATGTTCGTGCTTGCCCTTGCACGTGGGCTGCCGTACTATATGGAGGCACAACGTGAATGCATTTGGGATAACAAGGCACGTAAAAGTGGATATATTGACCTTGCACACGCAACTGCGTTGATTGTCGGTGTAGGAGGTATCGGACATGAAACTGCACGGCTTTGTGCAGAATTCGGTATGAAGGTTGTTGGTGTTGATGCAAGATGGGAATATGATGTGCCTTTTGTGGAAATGCATGAACCTGCGGAATTAGATACACTCCTTCCACTTGCAGACTTTGTTATAGTGACCACGCCACATACACCAGAAACGGAAGGGATGTGGCACAAAGATCGATTCGCATTGATGAAAAAGACTGCTTATTTTATCAATATTGGGCGCGGTAAAACCACGAAACTTGCTGACCTCATAGAAGCACTTGAGCAAGGTGTTATTGCTGGATGTGGGTTAGATGTCTTTGAAGTTGAACCACTACCAACCGAAAGTCCATTGTGGAAAATGCCGAATGTTTTGTTAACTCCGCACATAGCAGTCAAGGATGCAGAGAATATCTCGGAACGTCATTTTGAAGTGTTTTTTGAAAATGCACGTCGATTTGCTGAAGGTGAACCTTTGCAGAATGTTGTGAATAAAGCGATGTGGTATTAGAATTTTATTCACCTAAGAAGAGCGCAACAAGCAAAAGCAAGATAGAAATAATCTGAAAACTAATTCAACGTCGCTGTCCTTAGAATAATACGATCCTCTGTCCAGTTATCACGATACCATGTGCATGCCTCAAAGGTGTCGTTAAGGACATCCATACGTTGCTTTAACATCTCGCGAAAATCGTCTCGGAGCGTAAGCGAATCGGGATCATCTACCAAATTACGGGTTTGGAACGGGTCAACCACGTTATCAAATAATTTCTCGCAGCCATCTGGACGGTGAACGGCATAAGTATGCTGTTTTGTCCTCAGTGCTCGCCATTCATACCCATCTTCCCATTTTGCAGTGCATCCCATACCTTGCATAAATGCAGCATCTGGTTCATCAAAAGATTGAGCAAACGCTGCTGGACTGAGATCTGATCCCTCAACATCATCTGGAATTGGTAAATCCATCATTGATAATAGGGTCGGCATGATGTCGGGTGTATTCAAGCATGCATCAGCGACATGTCCTGTCGGAATCTGATTTGACCAACGGACAAGAAACGGAATACGAACTGCTTCCTCATAAAAGATGTTCTTTGCCTTGCGTCCCTGCGCACCAAACATCTCACCATGGTCTGAGGTAAACACAAAGATAGTGTCATCTCGCAATCCGAGTTCGTTAATCGCGGTTAACAGCCTACCGATATTCCAATCCAAGTTAGTTGTCATCGCATAGTAGACACGCATCCATTCGGGAAGTTTTGCGCGGTTGTCTGCAGACATCATTGCCCACGAATCGCCATAAGGATCGTTTTCTTCTTTGTAATTCGATGGTAAAGGAAAATCAACATCTCGAAACATTTCATAATATTCACTTGGAACGTTGTTCTGCGTCCATGGATCATGGGGGGTGCCGATTGATAGGAAGAGGGCAAAAGGATCGTCTTCGGTTGATGCACGCTGAAGATAATCAATAGCCAATTCTGTCTGTCCATCCGGTTCGTATCCGGGAATTGTAATCTTTTCTGGACTGTCTTTGTGATAATATGTGTCAAAATAGGTGTGATGAAAGTTATATGCAGACCATTCACCATCAAAACCCAACCGATGCTGTCCTGGTGGAATATACGAATTCTGAGGGTCGTGATGTCTTCCCAGCTGATTTGCCCATAGATGCCACTTGCCGATATAACTTGTCTGGTAACCGTTACGATGCAATACGTGTCCGAAGCAGTCGTGGTTTGGATTCATACGGAGTTCGTTGATTGCCATACCAGTGCTACTTGCATATTTTCCGGTGAATAGCGATGCGCGATACGGTGCACACATTGGACTGCCAGAAACCGCATTGCAGAAATTCCCACCTTCTGTTGCGAGGCGATCAATGTTGGGAGTGCTTGCGCGTGTTTCTCCTGCATAGCCGCAGGCTTGGTAACGAAGTTGATCGGCAAAGACATATACAAGGTTAGGTTTTTTGTTCAATGAAGCCATGTTTTATTCCTTCTGCTATAAGGTGTTTGTCTTATTCTGCATTACGCCATTGTCCTTTAGTCACGTTGTCAATGAGGATACGTGCTTTCTGGCTCTCTCGCACCTGCTTTTCAATCTCAATAGGATCCCATTCAGCTAATAGTTGTGCTTGCATTTCGTTACAGATTTCCAGATATTCAGGTTGCTTGGCAAGATTACGAAATTCACCAGGATCATCATTGATATCGTATAGTTCAGGTGGATCACCGAGGCTATAGTTGAATTTGTATTGACCATTACGTAACATCGCCATAGGACGTTGAACACCGTGTGCCGAGTATTCGGAGAATGCAAAATCTTTCCAATCGGAAGCATTACCTTGTATCAACGGCATAAGACTATCTCCATCAAGTTGAGTTGTGGACTGTACATCTCCGATATCAACAACCGTTGCTGTCAAATCAACAAGGGAAACGATTTCATCAATGCGTTTACCTGCGGACATACCATCAGGGAACATAATCTGTAGTGGTACGCGAGCGGATGCCTCATAGAAGTTTGATTTGCGCCACATACCGTGTTCACCGTTCATCTCACCGTGGTCGCTTGTATAGATGACAACAGTATTCTCTAATTGTCCAGTTTCCTCAAGGGTTTGTATCAATCTGCCAATTTTCTCATCAAGGTATGTAATCAATCCATAATAACCCGCACGGGCGCGACGGACTAACGCATCAGGAAAATCAACACATCCGAACATCTGTCGCATTCGTTGATAAACCGGGTGCTGATTTTCAAGGTGTCCGTCTGGGATATTGGGCATGTCAATATCGTCCAATGGATAGAGATCCCAAAACCTTTGCGGCACAATAAGAGGAAAATGTGGTGCAATGAAAGAAACATTGAGTGCCCACGGTTGTTCTTGTCGTGCTGGGTCTTGGAGATATTTTAATGCTTCTGTTTCTGCAAGATCATCTACCTCAATTTCTTCCGTTGTGCCGGGGCGGGCATTCTCAGGTCCCTGCCACGGACGTGATGCTGGTGGTGTGCCATTATCCCAGTCTGTAAGTCCGTGCTTTCGTTCAGCATGTAGGTCTCGTGCGAGCTGTGCGCGGAACCCGTGCAACTGATCCATACCACCGAAATGTTGTTTACCTGAAAGAACCACATCATAGCCCGCATCGCGTAGGAGGTGTGCCCACGTGACAGCATCTGGACGCAACGGCGCAGCGTTGTCCCACGCGCCAATTTTATGGATATATCGTCCTGTCATAAACGACATCCGTGACGGCATACACAGCGGTGAATTGCAGTAAGCATTCGTGAAGGTGACACCCTCGTTAGCGAGTCTGTCCATGTGTGGCGTTTGTACGAGGGAATGTCCATACGGTCCGCTAAACATAGGGGCATGTTCATCGGACATGATGAGAAGGATGTTGGGTTGGTGGTTTGTGGGCATGATTTTCTTACTAATCCAACATAAGCGGATTTTAATTTGTGTAGGATACCATTCCTTGCTCAACCTGTCAATAGAAAAATCCTATTTTGAGACTACCCAGATAATATGAGGTATTGCTTCAATCAATAAAAGAGGGAGAAATTCCAATTCGATTTGAATCCACTATTGATAAGTCCGCAAGTAAATAATTGATGGAATACCTCTTAGAAACAACAACGTGCAGCCTTTTGATGGCGCATTCTCCCTAGGTCGTTACCCATCTCGATTCCTTATCTGATGTTGACAACTACGTCTTTACCTGTACGATTGTTAGAGGTGAAATCCTTTCGGGATTCAAAGACTACCAATTGGGAACAGACGATAGGTTTTAGAAACTAAGTCATAAATCTATTTGAGGGATTGCCGTGTCTGTTGTCCCAAAAGAAGCTGCCGATTACTATGCATCGCTGAAAAAACACGCTGAACAACAAGGAACACCTTTATCTGAAAATGACCTTTGGATCGCTGCGACTGCTATGGCATTTAATGCGATTCTCGTCACTGCTGATTCCGACTTTCAACAAATTGCAGGATTCGGATTACAAGTGGAGGATTGGACAAACTGACTGTTCATGCGTGATGTATTTCCCTGATAAGGAAGCACATAGGGTAGAAAGATAACCGATTAAGCAGAAGTTACAATCGTATTGCGAAAGCAACCCTACACATCTATATCCTCCTCAAACTCTTCCTCGTGCATGATTTCCTGTAGTCCGGTGGCTATGCGGAAGGCAACAAGACAGATACCAAAACATATAACAAAAAGCCACCGATGTCCTATACGTTCCACAAGCATTCCTCCTATAACTGGCGCAAAACTTGCTGGCACAAGTAACGTATTCATAAATCCGATATAACTCGGTCTACTTCGCGGCGGTGCGATGTTAAGCATATACGACATAAAACCCACCATCACACCGTTCGCTAATATCCCACCTATCGTGAATATAAATAAGTAAGCGGGAACGTGTAAAGAGGTCGGTAACCACCCAGACGACAATGCTATGATAGGGGGTAATGACATGAGACCGACACTGATAATTAACAACCAGCGCACGCCATATTTCTCACCAATATAACCCCACATCGCATTTGAGATGACCCCACTTAGTGCAGAACAAACGATGAAAAAACCTATGTCAGCCTCCGAAACCTTTAATACCTCCAGGGCATACGGTACATAGAAAGGCGATGCCATACCGGCAAAATGTGTGCCGATACGGAAAAAGATGAACTGACGGTAGTTCTTATCAGTTCGCAAAAAATGCGGTCCCTGCTTCAGGTGTTGCCATATAGGTTGGCGTGTGGCGTTGACAGGGTGGATAGGTTCGCGTATTCCTAAGAAACTAATAAAAGAAAGGAACGCTGCAATTACCGAACAGATAAAGAGAAAAGCGTAATTTGATGGAAAACCAAGTTCAGTATCAGATAGACCGATGGAACTGATGAGATATACGGATAGGGTTTTGAAGGTTTGCGTAATCCCGCCGAGTATACCGGTAAATTCCTCTTCCTTACCGAGCATCGCTCGTACTAAGAACCCAACCCAGATTCCAAAGAACCCACCGAGCATTTGTCGCAGACTAAAAAAACGTGCACGTCGATTCGGCGCAATAGATTTAGAGACAATGTCCATGTAGGGGAGCGTTGAAACTCCCATAGATGAGGAGGAGAGAAAGTAAAAACCTAAAAAACATCCGGCAAGTAAGATAGGACTTTCCGAACCTATCCTTATGGTATAATATGAGATTGCTAACCATGCCAACACGCGAACACTCATGCCAAGTGCGTAATACGGCATTTTCCGCTGCCGATGTTCCAGTAGGTTTGATACCAGCAACTGGGGCCACATCCAACCTGCCGCCATCATTGATCCTGTCAAACCTACCATGATGTCTGATTGGGTTAATTTATAGATAAAAGCTGAAAGAACGGTGGATGCATCTACGAAGGCAAGGTTAATTCGCATGAATGTACCTTGAAGTATAGCAAATCCAAAGTTACGTCGTTGGTGATTTTGTTTCCTGAGCATTCTCTCTTATAACTTTCTTGGTGATAAATATCAATCTCCTAAGCGTTTCTATATCCTTGCTGCTAAAGGATTCCTAATATGCGCGTTGTTTTTTGACAGAATAATTACAATTTGGTTGAATCAGAATATAGGTGAAGCGATATGGTTTATGTTATTTGGTAGCATATTAACAGGTTTGGTTAGAATTCCGATATACGAAGTACTAGGTTTGATGCGGAACGTTTTGTCCTAAGTATTTAACGCCAAATGCCCATTAGAACATTTGGCGTTGACTCTATATATGAACCAGTGATTAATACCAATCCCTACCAATCCTCAACTAATTGTACTAACAACCGCACACCGTATCCAGATGCTCCTTCAGGAATATATGAAGATCCTTTCATTCCCCATGCAGTGCCTGCGATATCAAGGTGTACCCACGGGTATCCTTCTGCGAATTTCTTCAGAAATGCAGCTCCTGCAAGTGTTCCTGCAGTGCCATCGCCAATGTTCTGCACATCTGCGACCTTGCTTTTTACACCTTCATCGTAATCATCCCAAAGCGGTAATTCCCAGACGCGTTCATGTGTTTTCTCAGCAGCTTTCTTTATCTTTTCCATGAGAGCATCATCGGTACCCATTGCCCCTGCGGCGATATGTCCGAGGCAGGTAATCACAGCACCGGTGAGTGTAGCTAAATCAACAACACCATTCGGATTATATTGTGCAGTCCATCCGAGTGCATCAGCCAATATTAGTCTTCCCTCGGCATCCGTATTCATGATTTCTATTGTTTTCCCACCGTAGGATGTCACAACATCTCCGGGTTTTATTGCAGTTGACCCCGGCATGTTTTCTGTTGTCGCAATTATTCCGATGACACGCACGTCCGGCTTGAGTTGCCCAATTACTTGCATTGCCCCTAATACCGCTGCAGCACCCGACATGTCATGTTTCATCTCGTCCATACCTTTGCCGGGTTTCAGGGAAATTCCACCAGTATCAAAGGTAATCCCTTTTCCTACGAGTGCAACAGTATCGTGTCCTTCACCTTCAGGTGTGTAATCCAAAATGATAAATCTCGGATCTTCTGCACTGCCTTGTGCTACTGCTAAGAGCGTACGAAACCCTTTTTCTATTAGTGTCGGTTTGTCAAAAACTGTGCAGTTGAGTCCTACTGCTTCAGCCACTTCCTCTGCTTTTTCAGCCATCTGAGTCGGTGTCAGATGGTTTGCGGGTTGATTACTGAGATCGCGAGCGAGGATGGTACCTTTTGCTATATTTTGCCCTCGTTCAACGATAGGTTCTATTATCGACTTCTCCACGTCGCTTCCGACCAAGAATGTCATTGAGTCAAGTGATTTATTATCGTCACCTTCTTCATCGCTTTGGGTTTTGTGTTGTTTGAATTCATAGAGTGAGAGCAAACTGGCTTCAACAGCTGCCTGTGTCCATTCGTCTTGTGTTTCGGGAGGGATGGGAACCGTGATAGATTTGAGACCCATATCGCGTAAATGCTTGGCTGTGTGTCCAGCAATTTGACGAACCTTTTCGGCATTGAGTTCATTGTACATACCGAGACCAACTAATATTATACGAGGTGTTGTTAAAGCACCGTTTGTATAGAGCACGCTTGTCGTCTTCGGTTTGCCTTTGAAATCACCAAGGTTTAAAAACGCTTGAATACGTCCATCTAAAGCTGCATCGGCAGCAAGGAATAGTTCATTGTGGAGATCGTCTTCAAGCATAGGGATAAGCACAGCATCGGTTTCTTTTTGGCGAAAATCACCAGTTTCAACAGTTATGTTCATATAATTTCCTTTCATTCTATTTTCCGGAAAGATATGCGTTCATTCATGGGTATATTGGTTTTAAATAATACTGTATCTATAAGGATTAAAAATCATTATTTGTAGGTCGGAGTGAGCGTAGCGATTTCCGACAAGTAGGTGTTCATTTGGGGTTGCATGTCGGACTTCGCTACGCTCACTCCGACCTACGGAATTTATTATGACAATTTGTTATTTAGAAATGGTATAAGGTTTCTTTTCGATCGCTGACAACTCACAGCAGACTACTATTATGATTTACGCATTCCTGTCAATACAACAAGGGGTTCGGTACTTGTTACAGTTAGTGAATGGTAGGTATTCGCTGGAACATCGATTCGGTCACCTCGTTTGATAGTGTCGGTTTCTTCGTCGACTTTCACTTCCGCAGTGCCAGATAGGACACAGAGTACCTCGTCTTGTGTATGGATGTAATCGAGATATTTACCACCAGGACGACCTGACCATTGGTATGCGTCAAATCCCTCAGTTTGCAACTGTTTCTTTAAATCATCCGTATCATCAGTTTTTTCTAACCAATTTGTTTTCCATTCCATAAGTTATTCTCCTTAGAGTGGTTCTAATCGGACTGGACATACCTTCAACTCAGCCGTGTGCGTGATAGGATCGTATCCTGAACCGGTTAATAGATTTACGGGAACATCCGCGAAACTGAAACTTGCGAAAACGGTGCCGCGCGGTGAGCGGTTTGTCGCTTTGACTTTTATATTTATACTCCCACGCGCACTGCTCATCTTACACCATTCACCATCTGATAATTGCCATTTTTCAAGGTCGGCAGGATTTACTTCGAGTGATTCTTCAGGTAATAGATAATCAATACCCTGTGATCGACCTGTCTGCGTGCGTGTATGATAGGATTGCAAACGTCTCCCAGTGGTTAGCCATACGGGGAAATCATCACTGATTGTCTCTGCGGGATCTCGGTAATGGACGTTAGAAAAAATACCTTTGCCATTAACAAAAGTTTCCTCGTGTAACCGAGGTGTGCCTGGGTGTTCTTTGTGTGGAACTGGCCATTGATTGTTTAATTGGTCAGTGACACCGTTCTCTATTCGATTCCAATCTAAACCAGCATATATCGGTGAGAGTCGACAAAGTTCATTGAAAATAGGTTTTGGTGAATCGAATTCAAAACCTTTGATACCCATCCGTTTGGCAATTTCACTTATAATCCACCAATCAGGTTTGGCATCACCTGGAGGTTGAACGGCTGCACGCATACGTTGGACACGTCGTTCTGTATTTGTACAGATTCCATCCGTTTCACCCCATGCTGACGCAGGTAACACAACATCAGCAAGTTCCGCGGTTTCGGTCAAAAAAATATCAATGACAACGAGATGATCTAAGGAACGTAGTGCATGCTCGCAATGCTCACGGTCTGGGTCGGACAATAGCGTATTTTCCCCATCAATAAGCATCGCATGAATGCTATCACCGCAGAGTTCTAAAGCCGTAACTTTTGTTATGCCTTTCTCAAGGTCAATTGTCCTACCATATTCTGATTTGAACTTTTCCTGATTTTTGGGATCGGTGACAGATTGAAAGCCGGGATAATTATTTGGTAAAGCCCCGCTATCTCCCGCACCTTGGATGTTGTTTTGTCCTCGCATCGGGTTAATGCCGGTTCCCTCGCGCCCGACATTACCTGTCATTAGCACAAGATTGCATAGACTTTGAACATTTTCCACACCGCAGATATGCTCTGTAATCCCAAGTGTGTAGTAGATAGCTGCTTTATCCGACGTGCCGTACCACATTGCTGCAGTTTCAATGTCTTTTGCAGGTACACCTGTGATTGTTTCTGCCCATTCTGGTGTCCATTGGCTGATATGTTCAAAAAAGTCGTCAAACCCGGTCGTGCGATTTTCAATGAATTCTTCATCAATCAAACCTTCGCGAGCGATGACATGCGCCATTCCAAGAAGTAGTGCAGTGTCAGATCCGACGCGGAGTGGTAGATAGAGATGAGACATTTCTGCTAATCCGATTCGTCTTGGGTCGGCAACAATAAGCTTGGCACCACGTGCGATTGCTTTTTTTAGCCCTGTTGCTGCAACAGGATGGCATTCTGTCATATTTGTGCCGATACAAAATATAACATCGGGTTTTTCCATATCAACGAGGGGGTTAGACATTGCCCCGCGTCCGATTGTCGCTGCCAGACCGGCAACGGTCGGTGCATGTCAGGCACGGCTGCAATTGTCTATATAATTGGTGCCGAATCCTGCACGTATGAACTTTTGCATTAGATATGCTGCTTCACTCGGTGCACGCCCAGAGGCGATACCGTAGATACTATATCTACCATGCACAGCGTGTGCTTTTTTGAACCCATCTGCAGCTTTGTGAAGTGCAACTTCCCATGTGGTTTCATGGAGTTCGCCATCATCTTCACGAACCAGTGGCGTTTTCAATCTGTCAGGGTGTTGTACAAAGTCGTAAGCAAATTGTCCCTTTACACAGAGTGCCCCTTGATTAGCAGGTCCATCCATTGCCGGGTGGATACCAACGATTTTATTCTCATTCGTAAGCACATCAACAGAACACCCGACTCCACAATATGGACAGATAGTACGGGTTTTGTTCAGCGGAGTATCAACGACTTCATCAACTGCACGTAGTGCTTTCTTGTCGGCAAGAGCACCAGTAGGACAGGTCTGTATACATTGACCACAAAAAGTACAAGCAGAATCTTTGAGGAGTCCATCGAATTCTGTCGTAATCTGTGTATGGAAGCCGCGATTCATTACATTGATGGCATGGTCACCTTCCTGTTCGGCACAGACCCGTACGCACCGATAACAGGAGATACAGAGTTCGTAATCCCTTAGTATAAACGGATTATCATCTTCTTTGCTTGTGCCAGATTTTGCCCCTGTAATTTTTGTTTCATGGATTTCATACTTGTTACAGAGATTTGCGAGTTCACCGGATGCAAAACCACGTAACGGGTGAACATCTATCTCACGATTTTCGCTAATTACCAATTCAAGTAGAGTCTTCCGATACGTCTCTATTTCATCGTTTGTTGTTTCAACAACCATCCCTGATGTTGCTTTCGTTGTGCAGGATGCGACAGGATTACGCGCCCCTTCTACCGCCACAATACACAAGCGACACCCGCCGAATGGTTCCAGTCTTGGGTCGTAGCAAAGCGTTGGAATTTCTTTATGATGTCTTTGTGCCACTTCAAGCACAGTTTCACCTTCTGTAAAGGTGACTTCAATACCATCAATTTGCATTAGATTTGACATGTCAAAACTACCATCTTACAAAAATTACAGAAACGTAGATCTGTTCACTGAATTAATTCTCTTCAGTGAAATCAATTTGCGGTACCTCAAGTTCACCAGATAAGATTTTGGATTTTTCCTCTTCAACTTTATCAAGGACTTCTTGAGGTATCTTATCTTTCAATTTTGGGTTGTAGACGAGGGTGATTGCTTGGTCCGTTAACATGTTGAAGGTGTAAATCTTAGGCTTGAATTTGCCATCTTTAACCAGTTTAGCGATCTTCACAAACGCCTGTGGTGTAATCACTGCATTTGCGAGGACAGTAGTATCGGAAATCTCACTTTTATCTTTATTTGCGCCAAATGTGTATACCGTTTTGCCTTCAGCTTGAGCGTTTTCGGCAGCGTGAAAAGCGCCGAGTCCTGCTGCGTCTGCATTCGGAAAGATAAAGTCAATACCTTCATTAATCAGTGCTAATGAGAGTTCCTTGCCTTTACCGGCATTACTCCAATCGCCTACCCATACTTGTCTGACTTCCACGTCGGGATTAACACTTTTTGCTCCTCCTTCAAATGCCATAAAAGTGCTTTTTACAGACGGAATCTCCTGTCCTCCGAGACAACCGAGTTTGTTCCCCTTTGTCATCATACCAGCGATTATACCTAAAAGGTATGCGGGTTGTTCTACGCGGAAGTTAGCTGGTGAGATATTGTCGGTTCTTGTGCCGCCAGAAGATGTGATAAATATAGTATCTGGAAAGTCTGGGGCAACTTCTTTCGCAGGATCTTGAAACTCGTAACCGTGTCCAAAGATGAGATCGTATCCTTTTTCTGCGTAATAACGGAAGTGTTGTGCCTGCTCAGTACGGGTTCGGCTTTCAACATCCATTATTTTTGCTCCGAGTTCTTCTTCAATAGCAAGCAGCCCTTCATAAGCTAAGGCGTTCCAACCAGCATCAGTTTTTGATGCTGGTAGCAGCATCGCAACCTTAAATTCCTCTTTCGTGTCTGTATCTGCACATCCAATAAATATAAAACCAATAGCAAATAGACATATCATGCTTATTGCAACTGATATGTTAACCTTTTTTGACCAATGAACCTGTTTCATAGTTTCGTTCTCCTCTCTATTATTGAAACTAAATCAATTATAGCATAAATCCTATAGAGATGTAAATTATTTACTGAATTTGCGCTATATTTATGTGACGTTTTTGCACGTCACAGTGACGTTTTGCATCCAGT
>VYFM01000282.1 GCA_009842375.1 Candidatus Poribacteria bacterium
GTTATATCTATACAAGTACAATTTGCAATTGCAGATGATTGGTCTCAGTGGCGCGGAGAAAACCGCGACGGTGTTTGGAAAGAAACTGGTATCATTGAAAAATTTGATAGTCCAGATATACCACACCGTTGGAGTGTTCCTATAGGAAATGGATATAGTGGTCCAAGTGTTGCTGATGGTCGGGTATATATCACCGATAGACTTACTAAACCGAAACAGGTTGAACGCATCCACTGTTTTGATTGGGAAACAGGAGACGAAATCTGGTCATACACTTATGATTGTATATATAAAATTGAATATCCAGTAGGACCTCGCGCAAATGTCACAATCCATGATGGACTTGCCTATGCCTTAGGGGCTATGGGACACCTACACTGTTTTAATGCTGCAACCGGTGAAATCAAATGGAAAAAAGACCTAAACAGTGAATATAACATTAATATGCCTATCTGGGGAATTGCCTGTGCCCCAATCATTGATGAAAACCTTGTCATCGTGCAAATAGGTGGCAAACCAGAGGCATGTGTCGTTGCGTTTGACAGAAAAACTGGTGAGGAAAAATGGAAGGCACTTAGCGATAATGCCTCATATTCAGCACCCATAATGATTACGCAAGCAGGCAAACGTGTACTAATATGCTGGACTGGACATAATGTCGCAGCATTAGATCCTCAAACTGGAGACGTACATTGGAAATACCCAATTCCACCAACCAGATGGGAGATCGGAATTGCAACACCCATTGTGAAGAATAATCAACTCTTTGTTACGAATTTCTATGAAGGGGCGTACCTACTGGAATTAGCAACTGAAGAATTGGATGTCCAACTTAAATGGCACAAACAAGGTAAAGACGAACGGAATACGAAGGCAATCCAAACTACGATGTCAACACCTATATGGCTCGGAGATTATATTTACGGTGTGGATAGTTACGGTGAAGTCCGTTGCATTGACGCACGAAACGGTGAGCGGATTTGGGAAGACCTTACAGCTGTACCAAAAGCACGATGGAGCACAATCCATTTTGTAAAAAATGTTGACAAAGTATGGATGTTTAATGAAAAGGGCGAACTCCTAATAACCGAACTTTCTCCTGAAGGATTGAATATCATTAGTCGTGCAAAATTAATTGAACCAACACGTGGACAACTAAATCGTAGAGGTGGAGTTACTTGGTCGCATCCCGCATTTGCATATAAACACGTCTTCGCACGGAATGACAATGAACTGGTTTGTGCAAACTTAGAAAAAACTGAAGAATAAACCTCGGAGGAAAAATGGATTCAAAACTCGCAGCTGATAGTGGCGGGTCCACGGACCCGCCCGTTGATTTACGACAGGGTCAGCAACTTCACGGATTTGAAGTTAAAGCCATCACCCCAATTGACGAATTACGGGCAGTGGCAATAGAACTCTTTCATCCACATAGCGGCGCACGACTGATGCATCTCTGGACAGACGACCCCAGAAACCTGTTTTCAATCAGTCCACTAACACCAACTTATGATGATACAGGGTTACAGCATATCCTTGAGCATTCAGTGGTAGCAGGATCTCGTAATTATCCGGTAAAAGAGGTGTTCTCTGAAATAATGAAAATGAGCCTCGCGACCTACGACAGTACGAATGCGATGAACTACATTGATCACGCCTTTTACTATACTTCAAACAATGTAAAAAAAGACCTATTTAATGTTGCAGAAATCCACTTTGATTCCGTTTTTCATCCACTACTAACCGAGGAGACCTTTAAACGTGAAGGACATCATCTTGAACCTGTTACCCCGGATCAGCCGACAGGAGATTTAAAAATAAACGGGATCGTTTATAATGAAGTGAAAATTGGCTTGTCCCATCCAGAATTCTGCATGATTTTGGCTGTGGTCAGTGGACTTCTACCTGATACCTGCTATGCCTACAATGGTGGTGGAAATTATCTGGTTATGCCCGACTTAACCTACGAACAATTGAAAACTTATCACCAAACCTATTATCACCCACACAACAGCTACTTCTTCTTTTACGGCAATATTCCAACACAAGATTATCTTTTATTTCTCGCCGATAAACTGGCGGCTATACCAAAGATAGAGACAAACGGGTTTCTACACCCGCTTCGACCAGAAATCACACAACAACCGAAGTGGAAATCTCCACGAACTGTAACAGATACCTATCCAATTAGACCAGATGAACCGCTCACTGAAAAGACGAACTTGATGCTCAGCTGGATCATCGGAGGGACAACGGATCCTGAAGAGGCTATTTTGTGCGATATATTACGCAGGATACTACTCGGTAATGAAGGTGCCCCGCTCCGCAAGGCAATTATCGATTCTAAACTTGGCACTGATATACGATATAATATTTTTGATAACAAGGTAGGACCAAATAGAACATTTAGTGTCGGTTTAGTTGGAAGTGAAGCAGATCGCGTTGAAGATTTCACAGAATTAGTCATCAGGACACTCACGCAAATTGCAGACGCAGAAATTGACAAAGAAATTGTGGAAACCGCATTCCAACAAATCACTTATGACTATCAGGAAGTCACACCGGGTTTCCCGTTTCAAATGATGATACGTGTCATAAACACATGGATATATGAAAAGGAACCGACCCTCTTTTTAAAGATGGGGACTCACCTATCTGCTGTCCGTCAACGTTGGGAGCAAAATCCGCAGATTTTTAATGCGTTGATTCGTGAGCGTCTTCTTGACAACCCACATCGGTTGACAACCATCCTTACGCCTGATCCAGAAATGCAGGCAAGGCTTGATGCGACAGAAAATAAACGTCTGAAAGCAATTCGCGCACAACTCACTGATGAACAGATGCGACAGTTTGCTACCGATGCCGCTGAACTTGAACGTATAAGCGGACAGCCTAACTCATCAGAAGATTTAGCGAAGTTGCCGCAATTACACGTTTCAGATCTGCCCGAAGAACCGCTACATATTCCGACAACCGTTGAGACAGTGCGCGGGCGTCCTCTGCTTCGGAACGACATTTTTTCAAACGGTGTGAACTATCTTGTGTTAAATTTCGATTTACGAGGGTTGCCGCAACACCTTTGGCAGTATTTACCCAGATACACCGATGCCATTGGCAAACTCGGCGCAGGTAAGGAGAATTACGATCAGATTGCTCAGCGCAGAGCAGCAGCCACTGGTGGTATTGGATGCTCACCTAACTTTACCACCCACGCGGTTGACCCAAATCGTCCAGTGTGGGATATGCAATTTCGTCTAAAAGCACTTGACGGTAAAATTGAAGATGCGTTGAACGTTTTGCACGATTTGGTTTTTGATGTGAACCCGCGCGATAAAGATCGTCTCTATGACATTCTCAATCAAGCAGTAACTTCTAAACATGATTATTATGATGTATCTGTTGCAAACCGTCGTGCTGCCCGTGGACTTTCACAACGCGGATTGCTCACAGATATTGTCTACGGACTACCACGGCTCCGCACGAGTGAAATGTTGCTCAAACATTTTGACGAATCTTATGAAGAACTTACTGGTTATATTGAACAGATTCGCGACTTTTTATTAGTCCAAGGTCGCGTAACCGCCAGTTTTACCGGTTCTGACGCAGCTTATGAGCTGTTTCAAGCACAATTTGCTGAATGGATTGGTGACATGCGTGACGAACCCATAATCCCAGCACCGATAGGTTTTAAATCTTTTGGGATGCCACCACGTGAAGGATTAGCGGCTCCTATTCCAATAGCACACTGCACACAGATGATGCCAGCACCTCACTACGCACATCCGGATTCAGGACTCTTGACAATCGGATCATATATCTTAGAAAGAGATTACATGTTGCCCGAAATCCGGCTAAAAGGCAATGCCTACGGATTTTGTTTCTCATATAACCCTTATGAACCAATGCTGCACCAAGGATCGCAGTTCGATCCGCACGTCTCCCGAACACTTGACGTTTTCGAACGGACACTTGACTATATTGAACAGACAGAATGGACGCAGACTGATATCGACCGAGCGATTATTGCTAAGTCGTCAGATTACATAAAAACAGTTCGACCCAGTCAAACTTCAACCGATGCCATCTGGAATTATATTAGGGGACAGACACGCGAAGTCGTTGAAGAAAAATATGCACAACTCCAACGCGCAACCCCCAAGGAAGTCAAACGAGCACTGATCGAAACTTTAGAAGGAAACAAAGATAAAGCATCAATTTGCGTCATAGCAAGTCGTGAGAAATTAGAGGCAGAAAATAAGAAAATGGATCATCCCCTTAAAATTGAGGAAATATAAACCTAATATTGATAAACATCGGAGGAAAAATGGATTCAAAACTTTCAGCTGATATAGGCGGGAACCCGCACCCGCCCATTGACTTAAAACCCGGACAACTACTAAACGGCTTTGAAGTTAAAGCCATCACACCGATTGATGAATTGCGGGCAGTAACAATCGAATTGACACATAATCATAGCGGAGCGCGTCTCTTACATCTCTATACAGATGACTCCGAAAATCTCTTTTCAATCAATTTTCCAACCCCTCCACCAGACGATACAGGTGTTCCACATATCCTTGAACACGCTGTATTGGCTGGTTCACATAAATTCCCAGTTAAAGAACCATTCTTTGAAATGATAAAGATGAGTATGGCTACTTTCATAAACGCCATGACCAGTTCTGACCATACCTATTACCCAGTCGCAAGCAATGTAAAAAAAGACCTGTTTAACCTCGCAGAAGTCTACTTTGACGCTGTTTTTCATCCACTACTCACAGAGGAAACATTCAAGCGCGAAGGACATCACCTCGCTCCTGTAGACCCAGAAAATCCTACGGGAGACCTAAAAATAACCGGAATCGTCTACAATGAGATGAAAGGGGCTTTTTCTGATCCGGAATCGCTGTTATACCGCTCTATGACAAACCGACTCCTACCCGATACGCTCTATGCAAAGGAATCTGGAGGAGACCCGGACGCAATCCCAAATTTGACCTATGAACAACTCAAAGATTTCCACGAAACATATTACCACCCATGCAATGGTTTCTTTTTCCTATATGGGGATATACCAACAAGTGATTATCTCGATTTCTTGGCAGACAAACTTGAAAAGATCCCAAAAAATGATGTAATCTCTTCACTAAAACCACTGAATTCCGATGTGACTCATCAACCGAGATGGAAATCACCACAGACCGTAACCGATACATATCCCGTGGCACCGGATGAAACTCTCTCTGAAAAGACATATCTGATGTTGAGCTGGCTTATCGGAGACGCAACTGATCCAGAGGATGTAACAATGTGTTACATCGTCAGTCTTATCTTACTCGGTAATGAAGCAGCCCCGCTCAAAAAAGCAATTATTGACTCAAAATTAGGAGCGGATCTGATTTATTCAGGAATAAGTTCTATTGGTCCCAACAGCACCTTTTACCTTGGACTCAAAGGTAGTGAAACAGACCGAGTTGATGCATACACAAAATTGGTCAATGATACCCTAACAGAAATTGCTGATAACGAATTTGATAGTGATATAGTTGAAGCAGCTTTCCAACAGTCTACATACCACTATCAAGAAGTTGCACCAATGTTCCCACTCCGTATGCTCTTTAGAGTTATTGAAGCATGGATATACGAAAAAAACTCAGACACATTCCTAAAGATGGGTGAAAGTCTGGCTACTATCCGTGAACGTTGGGAGAAAAATCCTACCATCTTCAATGAAACCATCCGCGAACGACTTGTTGACAATCCACACCGTTTAACCAGCGTCCTTTCTCCTGATCCAAATATGCAGGCGAAACTTGATGCTGAATTAGAACAACGAACAAAGGAAATCAGAGCACAACTTACAGATGAGCAGACAGAAAAAATTGCTGCTGATGCTGCAGAACTTGAACGGATGAACGGACAACCTAATCCGCCTGAAGCATTGGCAAAACTGCCACAACTCCAAGTCAGTGATCTTCCCAATAAACCGAAACATATCCCCACCACTATAGAGAAAGTTTGTGAGCAAGACTTTCTCCACAATGATGTCTTCGCGAATGGAGTTAACTATCTCATACTCAACTTTGACCTGCAAGGACTGCCACAGCACCTTTGGACATATTTGCCAAGATACACCGATGCAATTAGGAAACTCGGTGCTGCAGATATGAATTTTGAGGAGATGGCAAAGCGGAAATCCTCCGTGACCGGCGGGATCGGATGCGGTACCGGATTTAACACACACGCGCTTGAGGCAAATCGATCAATGCAGTCCCTAAGGTTTAGTCTAAAAGCACTTGATGATAACATGAACAAGGCATTAGGTGTTTTACAAGACTATGTTTTTGCTGTAAATCCGCGTGACAAAGAACGACTCCACGATATAATGGTCCAGGCAGTAGCAGAATATCGGACAGAGATGATTCACGACGGTTCAAGCACCGCAATTCATCACGCCTCACGAGGTCTTTCTCCACACGGATACCTGTCTGAAATCGTCTACGGACTACCACAACTTCGCACCAGTGAAACACTGCTCAACAAATTTGACGAACAGAACACAGATCTCATGGGTCACATAGAAGAGATACGGAATTTTATATTAACCCGAGGTCGTGTTACCGTGAGTTTTACGGGATCCGATAACGCATACCAGACAACACATGCTAAACTTACTGAATGGCTAAATGATATGGGCAATGATCCGATAGAATCCACACCTATTTCCTACAAAACATTTGATACGCCACCACGAGAAGGTTTAGCTGGACCGATACAGATTGCACACTGCGCGCATGTAATGCCTGCACCGCATTATTCACATCCGGATTCTACACTGCTTACTGTCGGAACACATCTCGTACGCATGGATTACATATTGAGTGAAATACGCTTCAAAGGTAACGCTTACGGCGCAAGGTTATCCTATAGTCCGTTTGATGCCGCACTTTACCAGTCTTCATTCAGAGACCCGCACGTCGCAAGAACTATAAATGTATTTGAGCAAACGGTAGAATACATCAAACAGGTAGAGTGGACACAGACGGATATAGACCGTGCTATCATCGCAACAGCGAAAAGTGCCGAGAAACCGATACGACCAAGCCAAGCAGCAAGTGATGCACTCAGTCATCACCTCACCGGACAGACACGCGAAATACGTGAGGAACGATACGTACAACTCCGAAAGGCTACACCAACTGAAGTGAAACGTGCACTGCTTCAACTTTTTGAGGAAAATCAAGATAAAGCATCCGTTTGTGTTGTTTCAAGTCGTGAAAAACTTGAAGCAGCAAACAGTGAATTAGAACAACCCCTCGATATTGAAGATATATTGTCCTAATCTTTGTTGACCATTATGATTATATAGGAAAGGTATCATTATGATAAAAAGAATTGTGTTGTTGCTTATGTGTACATGTACTCTGTCAATATTAGCAATATATACATCAAATACAATCGCTGATAAACATGGTACAGAAGTTGAACTTACACAAAAGTTTGAGAAAAATTGGCATTACTGGCGTGGACCACTGGCAACAGGAATCGCATTAAATGCAGATCCACCCACTACCTGGAGTGAAACTGAAAACATACGATGGAAAATTCCTATACCCGGTATGGGTCATGCTACCCCTATTATATGGGAAGATATGATATTTATTCAGACTGCAATACAAGGTGAGATGGCTAATCCTGATAATACAGAAGCGGATAACCAGCCCGATAGAAGACGCAGAAGAAGAAACAGAAACTTACCCGTATTTAAGTTTGAACTTCTCGTGCTAAACCGCAGTGATGGTAGTACACGATGGCAAAAAACGCTAAAAGAAATCAAACCACACGAAGGTATACATAATGATGCAAGTTTCGCATCCAACTCCCCAGTGACGGATGGTGAACATATATACGCATATTTCGGTTCCCGCGGTCTCTACTGTTTAGACTTTAAAGGGAATATCAAGTGGGAAAAAGATATTGGAACAATGCGGAAAAGAAATACATTCGGAGAGGGTAGCTGCCCAATCATTCATGGAGATACAATCGTAATCTTACAAGACCACGAAGGACAATCCTTTATAATAGCACTGGATAAACGAACTGGTGATGAAATCTGGCGGATGGACAGAGATGAAGTAACAACCTGGACATCTCCAATCGTGGTTGACTACAACGGTTCATCACAAGTTATCGTTCCTGCATCCAATCGTACACGCAGCTATGATTTAGCAAATGGAAATATAATCTGGGAATGTGGCGGTTTGACAAGAAATGTTATACCATCTCCAATGCATAAGGACAGTCATGTCTATGTTATGAGTGGACACGGTGGATTCTCTCTACAATCAATTAACCTTGAACTCGCATCAGGAGATATTACAGGAACTGATGCTGTCGATTGGCAATACGACCGCGATACCCCTTATGTACCATCTCCCTTATTGAGTGAAGATACAATCTACTTCCTGAAAAGAAATGACAACATCCTCACTGCTATGAATAGAAAAACAGGCAATGTAGTCTTTGGTCCACAAAGGATTCAAGGCATATCCAATGTGTATGCATCCATTGTTGGAGCCGCAGGTCGGGTGTACATTGCAGATCGGGATGGAAACGTCGCTGTTCTAAAAGACGGACCAAAACTTGAAGTTATCGCACTGAATTATCTTGATGACAGTTTTAACGCATCACCAGCAATCGCCGGATCAGAATTATATTTACGTGGAACTCGACATCTTTACTGTATCGCAGAATAATCGTATATTAAACTTGTTATACGAAAATTAAGGAATTTTCTATTATGAAAAAAACAACAATCTTGACAATATGTGTATGTGTATTAGCTATATTTGCAATGTATACAATACAGACTATTGCTGATCAACATGCAACGAAAACAGAACAAACTTCAAATTATGAAAACAACTGGCACCATTGGCGTGGACCTCATACAAATGGTTCTGCAGTTAATGCTAACCCACCACTGACTTGGAGCGAATCTGAAAACATACGCTGGAAAGTTCCTATTCCAGGCTTAGGACACGCAACACCTATCATCTGGGAAGATAAAATCTTTATACAGACAGCAATAAAGGTGGAAAAACCAGCTGAAGAAGAAAAAACAGAAAGCGATGAAGAAGACACTGCTGTAGATGAGAATCCGTTTAGTGGGTTTCTTCAGCGAGATCAAGGAAATAGAGATGGAAGAGGCAATCAGAGTCAAGACCTATATCAGTTCAAACTCATCACCCTAAACAGAAGTGATGGCAGCATCGCATGGGAGAAAATGCTACGCGAAGCTGTACCACATGAAGGCATGCACAATGATTCAAGCTTCGCATCCAACTCTCCAGTGACAGATGGTGAACATATCTATGCTTATTTCGGTTCACGCGGCTTATACTGCTTGAATATGGAAGGTGATCTTAAGTGGGAAAAGGACCTTGGTCAAATGCGTAAAGCTGGCAGGTTCGGTGAGGGGAGTTGCCCTATAATCCATGAAAATGCAATCGTAATTCTGCAAGACCAAGAGGGACAATCTTTTATTGTCGCACTTGACAAACGAACAGGTGATGAGATATGGAAAATAGACCGTGATGAACGTACCACGTGGACATCACCTATTATCGTTGAACACAACGGAAAATCACAAGTCATCGTTCCAGCTACGAACCGTACACGTAGCTATGATTTAGAAAACGGTGAAGTGATTTGGGAATGTAGCGGCATGACACGAAATGTTATTCCTTCACCTGTATATGCAAATAGGCATGTGTATGTCATCAGCGGATTCCGTGGCAGTTCTTTACAAGCCATCAACCTTGATATTGCTACTGGAGATATTACTGGTACAGATGCTATCGTATGGGAATATAACCGTGATACACCCTATGTACCATCACCTTTATTGAGCGGGGATATCATATACTTCCTTAAGGGCAATAACGGTATACTCACAGCTATTGATAAAAATACGGGGACGGTGCACTACGGACCAGAAAGGGTAGCAGGTATTTCGGGGGTTTATTCCTCAATTGCTGGAGCAGCTGACCGGGTCTACATCGCAAGTCGAAACGGGAATGTTACTGTTATTAAACACGGACCAGAACTTGAGGTCTTGGCAGAAAACAAACTGGATGATAGTTTCAACGCATCTCCTGCATTCGTTGGTGATGAGTTATACCTACGCGGAACTCAACATCTCTACTGTATCGCTGAATAATCAGACCGTACATATAGACGGGTCTTCGTACCCGTCTATCCTCATTAAAATTGAAAGTGTTGAAAAACGATTAAATATGCTTTTTGGTGTGGTGATTGCCTTAATCGCGATTGTTGGAACACCTCAAATCATTGTCGCATGGCGAAGTTCTAAATATAATGTGTAAGCCAATTGCATACACTTTCTAATACGTCGCCCTACCACCACTCACATCATAACACTGTCCCGTAACAAAACTCACTTCATCAGATGCTAAAAAATTCACAACAGCAGCAACCTCTTCCGGTCTACCAACACGTCCCAACGGAATCTTACTGATCATATAATCAATCGTAGATTGTGCCATACCCTCCATAATTGGCGTTTCAATCACCGCAGGCGATACCGCATTCACACGAATATTATAGTCCGTTACCTCTCTCGCAAGTGCCTTTGTCAAGCAGATAACACCTGCTTTAGAGACAGAATACGGAATCATCGTAGGGTTTCCTTCCTTGCCAGCAATTGACGCGATATTGACAATCCTACCATAGTCCTGTGCAATCATGTGACCAATCACTGCCTTGCAACAGAGAAATACACCCGTCAAATTCACACCAATCACAGCATCCCAATCCGATTTCTCCAATTCAGTCAAAGGAAGTGTTCTACCTGCAATACCAGCATTGTTCACAAGAATATCAACACGTCCAAATTCACTCAGTACTTTGTCTACAGCAGCACTGACATCATCTTCATAAGTAACATCAGTGGGAATTGGTATTGCTCGTCTACCATTATCCTCTATCTCATTTGCAACCTCTTCTGCTGATGTCAAGTTTAAGTCCAAGATTGCAACATCAGCACCCGCAGTGGCAAGCCTAAGCGCAATCGCTTTGCCAATTCCTTGTCCAGCACCCGTTACAACGGCAATTTTATCCTTCAGATCCACTACTCCACCTCTGTTCTAAGAAATCGTCTAATTCAATACCAAATGCATCCGCAATCCGATTAACATAACTGAAAAATCCAACTACTTCCACAATAGCAAACAACGCCTCATCAGTAAAACCATAATTACGAAGTTGATCTAAATCTGTAGGTCTAATTGTATACGCGGCTTCAGTCACCTTGACAGCAAATTCAAGCATAGCCTTCGTCCCATCATCAATATCAGCATTACGGAAATCCGATGCAATCGCTCGCGCTAACCGCTTATCTGTGAGTTGATCACGCAACTCATCCGCATGTGCTACCGTTCAATAGTGACAATGATTTACTTTTGATACAACTGTCGCAATCATCTCACGTTGTGCTCGAGTCAATGGAGATTCAGGATCGTGCATCACCACTTTGTAAAGTTCAACAAAAGCACGCATGCTATTCGGACGAACACTGAAGAGCCTGACGATATTATAAAGACGACCCGCACGTGCAACCGCAGCATCATACTCTTCTTTCACGATACCAGTCGCTTCCGTTTCATCCACCGTTTGAATCCATGCCATCACTTATTCCCCAATTACAACACCATATTGACCCACAACAGCACCTCTATGTCCAGATTGATAATGTAGATGTCTTTCACCAACAATCGGTTGTGAACTTTGTGCTTCAACAGAACCGCGAATGTTACCCATTGCCGCCTCGTCAACATCCGCACAACGTCTCGGTTTAATCCGTCGATGAATCTGCCGTTGAATATCTCCTTTTTTATTTCGCACGATGATGTTAACTAACGCATCTGCTTCTCCAACATTGAGAAAACGGAACCAGTCCCTTGCTCCACTTGCAACCTCTGGGAAAAACAACCGAAGTCCTACATGCCCTCCTTCTTCTGAGGCACCAGGAAGATCAATCACTGCAGTACCACTGTGCATGTGCCGCTCCGCTACAATCGGTTGATCACTACGGACCAAGATCGAAGACTTAATTTTAATATCCTCCATCTTCGGCATCCAACATTCAAATGGATCCAATTCACGTTCCATTGTCGTAACAGGATCGCCTGTCCCATCGTCATGCGCAATAAGGGTCACATCACCACGTTCTCTACCTACATTGACAATCACTGCCCAATCTTGCCACGCAGGACCAACTTCAGGAAAATACAGTGTCCGCGGCGCATCTGTGATGACTTGACCATATTGCCCAACACACGTTTTACCACCTTGATAATGAAGATGACGTTCCCCAACAATCGGTTGTGTACTTTGCACTTCAAGTGTTCCTTGAACATTGCCCATCAAGCCTTCGGCAACATCCCAACAGCATTGCGGTTTGATCTGATGGTGACGCTGTCTGCTGATGTCCCCACGTCTATTACGCACGATTATGTTGACCAACGCATCCGCCTCGCCAACATTCAAAAAGCGGAACCAATCTAATGCCCCAGGAACTAATTCTGGAAAAAACAGACGCAGACCAACTGTTTCGTATTCTTCCGCTGCACCCACAAAGTCAAGAATGTTCGTTTTATTATGCATATGACGTTCTGCTACAATCGGTTCGTCAGCAGAAAGTTGCATCGAGGAATTCTGCTTAATTGCCTCTACATTCGGGGTCCAACATTCAAACGGTGAAATCTCCTTCTCATCTGACCAAGTCGGTTGTCCGTTAGCAGCATGTCTGGCTATTCCTGTTACCCTAGTTTCCTCTGTCCCTACATTGATAACTTGAACCCAGTCCTCCCATTGAGGTCCTACCTCTGGAAAATATAACGTTGTTGCAAGTGCCATTTATCTCTCCTTCTATTTTCATTTAGATCGTTTTTACTTGATTATATATATG
>VYFM01000616.1 GCA_009842375.1 Candidatus Poribacteria bacterium
TTATATTACCGTAACTGCGGGAACAAACTTAGCAAGAAACCCACAAACTAAGTTGAATTTTGATAAAGTATTTAACCTTCAATATGGTGGGTATGGGATAATTATAGGGTATGTACTTGCATTTATCGGTGCATGCAACATTCCAACTTACGATCAAACATTTACGGATAGCAAGTAGATCGTAGATCGTAGTTTGTTGTTCTGTTGTGTCTACAGTTGGAAAATACAGGAGAAATGAGAAATGAAATTATATCAACGGTTTTTTATACTTGGTAGTGGTCTGTTTACATTCTTCTGTTTCTGGTTTCCATGGTTAGACAACGAGTCGGGACATGAACTTGCTGGTAGTAAGGGAACAGGTTTCATTGCTTGGGTATTCGTTGCATCAATAGTAATAATTGGATGTACATTATTTTGGCAGTCCAGGTTCATCATACTTACTTGCTGTTACATCAGTCTCTTTATTCTTATGTTACTGTTTTTTCATGATATATTTGAGTTTGATATTGTAAACTGGTCTCTATTTCGTGTGGATTATGGTATTTTCTTAGCTGCAATTGGGTTTTTTCTGACTATCGCGGGTGTTAGGTTCTTTCCCAAAACTGAGGATAATTTTGAATCAATTAGGGAAAAATATTATCCCAAAACCACGGATAATACTGAACCCGTTGACGAACAAGATGACGAAGCGAATGCTAAAGGAGAAGAAGAGTGAAACAACATTCACATTTAATAACAATGGTAGGTGGGATTTTATCAGTCTTCTGTTTTGCATTACCGTGGGAGGACGATAAATCAGGGGCTATACTTGCTAACAGCGGTCAAGGCACATTGATTACAATTCTATTCATTTTCGGACTAACAATGATCTGTATCAGTTTTTCTTTATTAAACCGTTATACCGAATGGCATCTATTATCCAAAATAGCAGCACTTATCATTACTGGTCTGACGATCATATTCTTTTCTATTATTGTTGACATTTTTACTGGTTTCAGTCTTTTTCCTCCTATGTGGAGATCTAACCATATATTTTCATTCCTCAATAGAATCGTTGGTATATCATTACTATTTTTGCTTGCTTTGGCAATAATTGGGTTTTGTGTATATGTTGCAAACCTACAGTTATATCAAATGTCTTGGCGTAAAATAATCGCACTCGGCATCAGTGGTGTTGGTATCTTGTTCTGTTTTGCTTTATCGTTTGCTATTAATGAAACGGAAATTAACCTCTTTATTTTTTCTTTTATCGCTGCATTTACCATCACAGGAGTTAGCATCTATCGGTTATTCCGACAATCTCCGTGGAAATCTGGGTCGACATATATAGTTCTTCTTAGCAGCGGTATAGGGATTTGCATTTTCTTAATCCTATTCCTTGGAAGAAGTTTAAATCTGAAAATTGACGGTAATTTGTTATACAATCCTCAATATGGCGCGTTCCTTACGGCAGTTGGATATCTGCTTGCTATTATTGGAGTATTGAGTTGCATTGAAACGACGGAAAGTAAAGAAACTCAAGCTATTCCCGAAGAAGAAACAACTACAGAATGATAAGACGGGACAAATCCTTAAACTCAACCAATCGGAGAGTTTAAAACTCTATCTACTGAAGATTGATCTCTGATAATGGGATACCGCTATTAAACAACTTTTCTGGTGGAAGTTTCTCTTCCACTTCTGTCAATCCGCATAGCCAATTCCATGTATATTGACCCCTCTGCCGATCTCGGTAAGATTCCACCTCTGTCACATAAGGATGTCTCCCTTTATGTTGGTATAGTGGAATATCATCGGACTCCCGGACCCAATCCCGTTTAGGCATTGTCGTTCGGAAATAGGAAAACTTAATCATGCCGCGTCTATCAGTGTTGAGTTTTGGTCCTGCCTTATGCCAAATGCCGTATCGTGTCATTGCGACAGTACCAGCAGGAACGGTAAGCGATAGTTGACCCAAAATATCACCATAATGTGCAATTGCCTCTCTATCCACGAGGCGAAAGTGTGAACCCGGTAATATCATAGTTGGACCATCCTCAATTTTTACCTCTTTTGGATAGTAATAACATTGTAAGTGGGTTATTCCATATCCATATTCTGTGAGTCCATCAGAATGCCACGTCTGCCCACGGTGTGGTGCTTCAAAGAGGTGATGGTGGGCATTCGTTGGGACAAGGAAATTATCGCCTAATAATGACCGCACAACACCCGCAACTTCGGGATGGAGCAGAACGTTTCGACGAAAATCTTCTGAATGAACAAATTCATGTAGATGTCCACCAGTAATAGCTTCACATTCCCGATTGAAATCTGTATCAATGACACTTTCTAACGTGATGTAACCGTTGTGTATAAACTGCATGACTTGGTCATCATTGAGTGTTGGTTCTACATTATACATGTATGTATTCCTCAAACTATTTTTTCTAAGATAAATTCAAAATTGAGATACGCGTTTTCAACATCCGAAAAACTGTAAAGTTCTGGACGTGGAAATTGGACAATACGCCAACCATCGCGCACAGCATCAAGCACGGAAGCATAGGGTGGTTCTTGCGATGGGAGTATGGGGTCATCTGGTGCTGTTGGATCATATAATGCCCATGCACCAAGCGGGGAACGCAGATTAGTGGATTTTGAGTAGAGGTAAAGAATGAGTTGTTTTTCCGAATTCAAGGCATTATATACATCCTTAAGGTCAACCTCTGTTAGTTGACCTGCGTTAAGTTTTTCGATGCAATTGTCAAGCCATTCATTTATTATTAATTTCACGCATAATACTCCCATTTATTTTGTCTGAACCAGGATTTGCAAGATTATAGGATTGGCAGGATTGTTCATATCAAGGGTTATTCTGAATGCTCAGCATTTATGTATAATGAAGCCATCTGAAAAGTCTGTCTTAGTCAATAGTGTTTGAAGTTAGAGTTCTCTTATCCTATAAATCTTGTAATTCTGTAAATACTGGTTCAGACAAAGAACAAATACCATTATTCACATTAATAACAAAACCTGTGCGAAAAACTGAAAACAAAATAGCCCTGCATTTGCTTCGGCATTATAGCATTAAAACGAAAAATGTGATATAATTGTTCAAGAAATAATAGATACATCAAGAAAGGAAAAAACTATGAGGTTGGAAGGAAAAGTTGCAATTGTAGCTGGTGCTGCATGGGGTGGCATCGGTGCAGCAACAGCATATAAGTTTGCTTGTGAAGGTGCTAAAGTGGTTGTCAACACACGCCGCCGTGAAGAAAAACTCTCCGAAACAGTAAACCGTATTCAAGATGCTGGTGGGGAAGCAGTTGCTGTTATGGGTGATGTCGCAGATGAAAAAACATGGGAAAACCTTGTCAAAACAGCGTTAGATAATTACGGAAAAATAACAACACTTGTACATAATGCTGCACACTCTTACACCAAAAAAGCGATTGAATTCACACCAGAAGAATGGAACGAAAGCCTCGGAGTGACACTGGGTGGTCCATGGCTCGGAGCGAAGTATTGTATACCTGAAATGATTGAAAACGGTGGCGGTACACTTGTTTTTATTTCAACAGTTAACGCAACGATTACAAACCCAGGTTTTGGACTTTACGGAGCAGGTAAAGGTGGATTGAACGCATTGACGCGAAGTATAGCACTGGATTACGGTAGAGATGGTATCCGTGCTAACGCAATTGCTCCCGGTCAGATTGTAGGGGAACGCGGTGAAGCATCGCTCGCTGCAGATGCATTAGAAGATCAGGCATCACGAGATTGCTACCCAATCGGACGGTATGGCAAACCTGAAGATATTGCGAATGTCGCCCTCTTCTTAGCATCTGATGAGGCGGATTTCGTTACCGGTATTGTGCTAACTGCTGATGGTGGATTGACACTCCAGTCACCAGAAGCACTTGTCCGTCCCTCCTTCCGTCTACGGTGGAGAGACGACATACTGGTGCCACAACCGAAATAGATTTATGTATTCCGTTTTGTTGTGCAAAATAAAAAAAACATTGAGATTCTTCCCCGTACGAGTTGGTCTGCTTGATTAAAATAAAGGGTAGCTTGAACCCCATTTACTTAAAAGGAGGTAAATATGTGTGGAAGATTTACCCTCGCAAGTGACCCAGAATTACTGTATGGACTATTTGATAATCCACAACTGCCAATGGAGTTTACTCCACGGTATAATATCACACCTACACAAGATGTAGCAGTGATTGCCAACACGGAGGATAACGGTGATGGGAATAAGATCGAATTGTTTCACTGGGGACTTATTCCATCTTGGGCAAAAGATCCGAAAATCGGTAGTAGGATGATAAATGCTCGGTCAGAAACGTTGAGTGAAAAACCTTCTTTCCGGAGTGCGTACAAACGTAGACGTTGTCTTATTTTAGCGGATGGTTATTATGAATGGAAAGCAGTTCCTGGAGAAAAAAACAAACAACCGATTTATATCCGTCTCAAATCACAGAATCCGTTTGCATTTGCTGGACTATGGGAGGAATGGCAGGCAAATTATATGGAAAAACCGCTCCGATCCTGCACAATCATAACCTGTCCGCCTAACCCATATTTGGAAGATATACACCACAGGATGCCAGTGATTTTGCCTCAAGATGCTTATGCTCAGTGGCTTGCTCCGGGCGAACAACCGAATGAGACACTTCAGCCATTATTGATTCCTTATGCTGGTGAGGAAATGGAAGCATATCCTGTATCTCGGTTCGTGAACCGTCCAGCGAATGATTCACCTGAATGTATCGCCCCAATGTCAGATGCTGACGAAAATAGTGTTAAGTATATAAAAGAAAGTTTATTTTAGTTTCTGATGCAATTTGTAACATAACAATAACTTTAGGAAGGGATTATGTCAAAACCGACCAAAGAACAGATGCTCTTTATGTATCGCAAGATGGTGGAAATCCGCCAATTTGAAGAAGCCGCTGGTACACTCTATCAAAGCGGTCAACTACCCGGATTTCTACACTTATATATTGGTGAAGAGGCAACAGCGGTGGGTGTTTGTGCACACTTAAATGATGACGATTACATCACGAGTACACATCGTGGACATGGACATCTCATCGCGAAGGGTGGTAAACGTGACCGCATGATGGCAGAATTATTTGCACGTACGACCGGCTACTGCAAAGGTAAAGGTGGGTCAATGCACATTGCCGATAAAGAGACAGGTATTCTCGGTGCAAACGGTGTCGTTGGTGCAGGGATTCCACTTGCAGCAGGCGCGGCACTATCCGCAAAAATCCGTGGCACAAATCAGATAGCAGTTTCCTTTTTTGGTGATGGTGCAACGAACCAAGGTGTATTTCATGAAACCCTTAACCTCGCTGCTGTGTGGGAACTTCCGGTCGTTTTTGTCTGTGAAAACAACCGTTTTGGTATGGGAACACCGCAACATGAACATCAACGGGTAGAGGATATCGCTGTCCGTGCCCCTGCTTATGATATACCGGGTGTTACCGTTGATGGGAACGATGTTCTCAAGGTGTATGCTGAAGCACACGAAGCCGTCAAACGTGCCCGTGAAGGTGACGGACCGACTTTACTTAATTGCGATACATACAGATTCCGCGGACACCATATCGGAGATCCTGGGACATCCTATCGTGATCGCGAAGAAGTTCAAGAACAAGAACGACAACGCGACCCCATCCGAAGACTTGCTCAGGTACTGACTGAAGATGAAGGTGTGACACAAGAAGACCTTGAGACGCTTGAGACAGAACTTGCAAATGAACTTGAAGAAGCTTTGGAGTTTGCAAAAAATAGCCCTGAACCGTTGCCTGAAGATGCATTAGAGGATGTATATGCTGATGAGATTCAACCGTGAGAATATCACTAACGAAAAGTCCACAGAACATAAGGTATGATAATGTCTATCGGAACTACAACGGCAGGAATGTCTCCATCTGAACTTACGAAACGTAGAGAAATCCTAAAACAACAGTGGGAAAACCGAACGGTTGATGAGGAACTACTCAAGCGCGCTTGGGAAGCAGCACTTCGGGTTGCGACTGTACTATATCAAGATTATGGTGCGTCGAAAGTCGCTATATTTGGTTCACTCACTGAGCTGGAATGTTTCACTGAAAACTCTGATATTGATATGGTGGTGTGGGGAATTTCATATAACAAATGCCTTGATGCGCTTTGGGATACTAAAGGTTTAACTACAAAATTCAAAATTGATCTCATAGATTTTGAGTCAACGAAAGGTCTTTTTCGTCAGCGGATTTTGAACCAAGCGATACCGATTGATAAAGATGTAATAGATGTTCAGAAAGTAATAGAAAATGCTTACGCTACATTGTATGCTGAAACAGAAGGAATTTACGTTGTTAATCGGGATAGACTTATTCAACGTATTTCTGATGAACAGACGAAAATTGCAAGAACTGTCAGAGGAATCGAGAATGCGTTGCAAGACATAGATGTTATTGCTGAAAATCATAGGAAATATATTGAAAAGACGATAGCATCGGACCTTGTTGAAATCTATTGTGGGATAGAGAGAATTTTTGAACGCATTGCTCGTGAAGTAGATAAACACATTCCAAGTGGGAGCAAGTGGCATAGTGATTTGCTCATGCAAATGGCTGAACACCGTGAAAAACGTCCACCCGTTATTTCTCAAAGAACTACAAGACGACTAAAACGACTATTAAAGTTCCGCCACCGAATGAATCATATCTATCGGTATGAATTGATTTATGAAAAAGCTGAAAAACACGCAAAACGAGTGAGTAAACTCTTTGACAATGTCACAGAAGAACTGGAAACATTTATCGCTTATTTGAGCGAGACATAAGGCGACATGATAGTGGATGAACGCCTGAAATTACAAGGAGTCACATGGAAATCCGTTATCATTACGCTTGCGTTGATTCCGTTTAATTTCTACTGGATTATCGCTGGTGAAGTTGGACTCGTCGGCTATGCACTAAATACCTACGCCGTTCCGTTTTACAATGTCGTCTTTGTCGTCTTCGTCTTCACGCTTTTCAACCTTGTCGTTCAATATACAACCCGTATCCGTCTCCTTTCTGATGCTGAACTTCTTACCATCTACGTTCTGCTAAGCACTGCATGCGCGTTTCCTTCCATCACTTTAATGACAATTCTTGTCACGACAGTCGGACATGCATTCTGGTTTGCTACTCCTGAAAACGAATGGAAGCAACTCTTTTGGGATTACCTGCCGAGATGGCTCCTTGTAGATGACTCAAAAGCACTTGCTGGCTATTACACAGGCGCGACGAATCTCTCTACATTGGAGATTATTTACGCGTGGAGTGTACCGATACTCTCTTGGACGTTATTCATCACTGTCCTTATACTCGTGATGTTGTGTATCAACGTTATCCTTCGGAAACAGTGGGTAGAACGAGAACGACTTGCCTACCCCATCACACAGATTGCTTTTCATGTAACGCATAATACAAAATCGTTGTTTTCCCACCGCATTATGTGGGTTGGTTTTGGGATTGCTGCGTCTATTGCAATACTCAACGGGTTCAGTTTTCTGTATCCCACTATTCCCTCCCTACCCATCAAGCGTATCGGTGGATGGAGAGGGTTTGGACACTTGTTCACAGAAAAACCGTGGAATGCAATCGGTGGTATCAGTATGTCCTACTATCCATTTGTGATCGGGTTAGGATTGTTAATGCCGCTTGATCTTTCATTCTCCAGTTGGTTTTTCTTCTTTTTCTATAAAGCACAGTTAGTATTCTCGAGCGCAGCTGGACTTTCCAATCTCCCTGGCTTTCCTTATATTGATCGGCAATGTTTTGGGGCTGCCATTGGTATATTTATCTCTGTGTTGGTGCTGAACCTACGTCATTTTAGAGGTGTGTTCCGAATTGCAAGACGACGCACAGGTGAAGATTCTGATGAACCCATCTCATATAGACTTGCATTGTGGGGTATCGTCGGTGGACTTGCATTTCTCTTTATATTTTCCAAACGGATCGGTATGTCGCTATGGCTAATCCCTCTGTTTTTTGCCATCTATTTTATTATTGTGTTGGTGCTGACGCGGATGCGTGCGGAGCAGGGATTCCCTGTGCATGCCATGGAAAACATGCCGAATCACCATATCTTAATTGATAGCTTCGGAACACGCATGTTAGGCACAAATAACCTCGTTGCGTTCACGCTATTCCGTTGGTTCAATCGGAGTTATACAAGCAACCCAATGCCACATCAGTTAGAGGGATTCAAACTATCAGAACGTTCCAGCATTGCTCCAAGACGGTTGTTCTATGCCCTACTTGGCGTTTCAGCATTTGCTTCAATCATGGTTTTCTCAGTAATTCTCTATCTTTTTTATTCGTATGGTGCGTTGAATATGAGTGGGAGCAGCAGTTGGAACATAGGTTTCGGTGAACGGGTCTTTAGTGGACTTCAACATTGGCTGTATTATCCGACTGAACCGAATCTCTATGCTACAGGAGGTATTGTTTTCGGGCTGCTGTTTTCGACGTTTTTGATGTTTATGCGGACGCGTTTTTTCTGGTTTCCTTTCCACCCGATAGGGTATGTTGTTTCAAGTGATTGGGGTATGCGGTACTTGTGGAGCTGTATGTTAGTAAGTTCGGTAGTAAAATGGTCAGTCTTGAAAATCGGTGGACATCATGCCTCGCGGCAATTAGTGCGACTTGCTATTGGGTTAATGTTAGGGGACTTTATTGTTGGTGGGATTTGGAGTCTCATTAGTGTTGTGACACAGCAGCCGATGTATAATTTTTGGCCATAAGATGAAATTATAACTTACAAGGCAATTTAAGAATCTATCTCTTTATCTATTTGGGTGAATGCCATTCAGGCATTCATACCGTTGATTTCTTGATTTACCGGTCGCGACAAGGAGGTCGCTCCTACAAGTATTTATCTGCAAATGACACCTTATTATTAGAAATGGTATTATCCTGCTATGGCTTTCCTTGCTTGCATCAAGAACGCATTTCGTGGTATCATATCTGACAGAACACGTCAACATTTAGGAGCAATTTCATGAAACTCAACAAGCACAATCTGAGATTCACATTAGCAATTCTACTTCTAACATCCTTTTGCTTTACAGGTTGTCTCTCAACACTGTTAGGTGGGCAGCGCAGACCTCCGCAACCAGCGGTTGTTGGATTGTCGTTAAATCCTGGAGAGACTTGTAATTACACAGCAAGCGACAAAGGGATTAATTTTGATGTGACATTCCACGTTACCAAAACAGGTGATGCCAGTTTTAAGCGTATCGCAGTAAAGACTCCCACCGTGAATTATGTGCATGAAGGTGGTTCTTGGTCAATAGTTGGAGGAAACATACAGATCAGTATGTTTGATTTGAAGATAGAGATTAACCCCGTCGTTGCAAGGGTGTGTGCAGGTGAAAAGTGTTTTACTGCTACCTTAAAAGCGAGGGGGAACTGGGTGATAAAACAACTTCCATTCCCAACCAGTGTCAAATGATATATAAAATACAACGAATGGATGGAGTTTGATATGCATGAACCTACAGAACCCCTACAAACAGGGAAAGACCTATCACCAGAAGAATTAAAGGAATACCGCATCCGACTTGATGAGCACTTTCAAAGAAGGAAGGTGGATGAGGCATTATTGCAGCGTGCGTGGAAAACTGCACACAAAATAGCATCAATGATGTACAAAGATTTTGGTGCAACGCAGGTTGCTGTATTTGGATCCCTTGCGGAACAGGTTCGTTTCTCAAAATGGTCGGATATTGATATAGCAGTCTGGGGAATACCAGCTGATAAATATTTTAGTGCCCTTTGGCAAGCTGAAGAAATTCGTGGATTATTTAAAGTTAACTTAGTTGATTTTGAGAATTGCGATAGTCTATTTCGTGAACGAATTCAGAACCAAATTATTTATATTGAGCAAGGAAAAATCTACAAAGTGAACAGAAGCGGACTTTTTGAGCGTATTTCCGATGAACGAAAGAAAATCGGAGAAACTGTAGAAAAAATAACAGCAAGATTAGAAAAGATTAAAACTACTCCGGTAGAGTACAGAGAAGAAATAGAGACAACAATTGCCAAGAATCTTGTTGATTGTTACCAAGGTATGGAAAGTATCTTTAGGCGAATTGCACTTGATGTTGACTTACGTATACCTGATGGAAGCCGACGGTATAAAGAATTGATCATGCAAATGGCGGCGCAACAAGATGAACGTCAACCTGTGATTTCACAAGAAACTTTAGAACTATTGCAAGAGTTATTAGAATTTCGTCAGGTGTTTAATCATATCTACGGCGAAGAACTGGTCTACGAAAAAACTGAACAAAATGCAATTAAGATAGAAGCGTTGTTTAACAGAATATCAAAAGAACTTGATGACTTCATAGATTACTTAAAAAATCAAAATGAGTGAACAGACCCTCCTCCAACAAATTAACGACTTCTGCCGACTACTCAGACAGATGGACATAAATGTAACCACAACTAATCAACTCAGTTGGTGTAACAGTGTTAAGTTGATAGACATCAGCGATCGGGATATGTTTTACCATACAGCACGGACGAACCTTATCGCTAATCAAGGAGATCGTGAGACATTTGACACCGCTTTCAATCTATTTTGGCGATATCCGAGACCCGAATTCCACACTATTGATACGGGTGGCGAAGAACCGGAATCTTCCGCATTACAAGACATTTCCGATGCAGATGATCAGGAAAATGTCCTTGAACAATGGTTAGACTATGAGGAAGATGATCAGGATGGACAAGAAGATGACCCCATCGCATATAGCGTGGAAGAAATTCTCACAAAGAAGGATTTTAGCGAGTTCACTGAGGAAGACATGGAGAAGGCACGGCATATTGTCGCAAAATTAGCACAGATTTTAGCCACAAGACTAAGTAGACGAAAGGTTTTCAGCAAAAAAGGGAGGGTAATTGACTTCCGTAGAAGTTGGCGAAAAAGTCTCGCACACGGAGGTGAACCGCTGGCGTTAATGCGGAAACAGCAAAAGATCAAAAAGACGAAGATTTTGCTCCTTTGTGATGTAAGTGGGTCTATGGACTGTTATGCGAAATTTCTTATCCAATTCATATATGGTATGCAGCAAGAGTTGAAAGAAGTAGAGGTAGCAGTATTCAGCACACACTTGACTAACATAACTGGACTTCTTCAGCGGAAAGGATTAGCAGAGGGGTTAAATGAAGTGGCGAATGTTGTCCCAGACTGGTCAGGTGGCACAAAAATCGGTGAAAGTCTGTTAGAGTTTTGTCGTATGTTTGCCCCTTCTTTTTCGGCATATCGTTCAGTCGTGATATTGATCAGCGATGGTTGGGATAGGGGTGATGCAGATCTGCTACGTCGATCTATGGAAATGCTGAATAGACATGCATATAAACTTATCTGGCTCAATCCGCTACTCGGTAGTGATACCTATCAACCAATTTGTCGAGGTATTAGAACTGCTTTGCCTTATGTGGATTATTTTCTACCTGCACATAATTTGGAGAGTTTAGGACAGTTGACAAAGGTGTTGATACCACTTTGGACACGTTGAGTGGTATCAGCAAATAAACATAGAATAAATAAGGAATACAAACTATGCAAGTTCAAGCGGCGGTGATGCTTCAACCGGGGCAGATAGAAATCCGCGAATTTGACAAACCCACAATTGCCGATGATTCCCTTCTGCTACAAGTCGACAAGGTCGGTATCTGTGGCAGCGATAAACACATGTATCTTGGACATACTGCTCTGAAGTTTCCTGTCATTCCTGGACATGAAGTCGTAGGTACAGTCGCAGAAATCGGTAAAGATGCCAATCAGGTAATGAATGTAATGGGAGGTCCCATTAAAGAGGGTGACCGTGTCACCGTGGTACCCGGCTCAAAGAACTGTGGTAGGTGCTATTACTGTTTACACGTTCCCGGGCGACCTACCTTGTGTTCGGGACGAACTATATACGGGTTTAGCAACAGCGAATCGCCTCCATATCTGACTGGTGAATTCTCTGAATACACTTATGTTCACGGTAACTCTTGGGTCTATAAAATACCTAATGATATACCAGAGGATATTTCTGTTCTGACAGAACCTGTTGCGGTAGCGACGCGTGCTGTTGAAAGAGCATGTGCACCTGGATTACCACAGGTAGGCGATGGATATAGCATTGGAAGCAGTATTGCTGTACTGGGATGTGGTCCAATCGGTCTACTTGTTATTGCAGTGTTGCGGGATAGTGGAGCGGGGTCGATTATTGCTACCGATCTCGTTGATAGCCGTTTAGAGATGGCACAGCAAATGGGAGCAGACGTGGTAATAAATGTTGGAGATACCACACCAGAAGAACGTGTAAAACAGATTCAATCCCTAACAAGCGGCGTTGGTGTAGACATAGCAATTGAGTGTGCAGGCATTCCTGACGTTTTTTCCGAAGCATTGGATGTCGTGAGAAGAGGCGGCAAAGTTATTGAAGTTGGACATTACACCGATTCTGGTGAAACACAGGTAAGACCTCATCAAATTTGTAATAAAGACCTTGATGTCTGTGGTGTGTGGGCATACCCGCAAATCCAGTTCCAGACAGCATTGGACTTTCTTCAGCGAACACGTGCCCCGTTACACAAATTGATCACACATCATCTTCCACTGATTGAATTGGAAGCGGGTATCGATATGCTTGGTGATGAAGGCGTATATAAAGTCGTGATTGAACCACAATCCTAAGGATATATAATAAACGGTAGATAATCATAAAACCATCAATTGAATTATTATGAATAGGTGAAAAAATGAAAATCCGAAAAACAACATTCATTTTACTATGTTGTCAGTTATTGTTGTTTCTCTTCTGTTTCAACGTCTTGGAGGTAGACT